>NZ_JACJFB010000020.1:0-78549 GCF_014164325.1 Pseudoalteromonas sp. SG43-4
TACTCTCTGTTACCGCTCGACTTGCATGTGTTAGGCCTGCCGCCAGCGTTCAATCTGAGCCATGATCAAACTCTTCAATTAAAAAGTTTTATGTCTTTCGACAGCTCAATGAATTCTGAATTTTTGTTTTTGTTGCCAAAAACGAATTGACTGTGCGTTATTATTTTCACTTTTAAAAAAATGAAATCAAAACAGCTCAAGGCTGAATCTTTTAATAACATATGGTCACTCAGTTTCAATTGAGACTCTAATTTGTTTGCCTCGCTACCTAAGTAGCTTGGCTGTTAGAACTCAATCTGTACGAGTGCCCACACAGATGATTGCTTTATATTGTTAAAGAACGTTTTGAGTCGCTTTAGCGTCTCAAGGGGTGCGAATAATACACCCTTTATTTTTCGAGTCAACACTTAATTTTAAACTTTCTTTTCAGAAGATTAAAACCGAAGTTTTACTTAACTCTGTGAGTCGTTGCTGCCTTGCTATGCTTCGGCGTTTCCCGTCTCAGTGGGGTCGCATTATAGGGAGCGGCGGATTTTACGCAAGCGTTATTTGCATAAAATAGTAATTAAAATTAAGCCCCAAGCAAGCGCACATGATAGACACAAGTTACCCACAAAACTCTGTTGATAACTCTGTTTTTGAACTATAAAACTAAACACTTTTATCCTGATGTGATAAGTTGCGGTCACTTTTTTAACTCATGTATTTAGGCAGTATCCATGACAGACATAATAAATAGTATAAGTGCCCTTCTATGGGGGCAAGTTCTCGTCTACTTATTAATAGCAGCGGGCCTCTTCTTTACTTTTCGACTAGGCTTTATTCAATTTGTGCAATTCCCACATATGTTCAAAGTTATGTTTGGTTCTCGTAAATGTGCCGATAACGAAATTTCATCCTTTCAGGCTTTTTGTACTTCATTAGCAGCTCGTGTCGGTACTGGTAATATGGCAGGTGTTGCTGTCGCCTTATACCTAGGTGGCCCAGGTGCTATTTTCTGGATGTGGCTTATTGCATTAATAGGTATGGCTACAAGTTTTGCCGAGAGTACTTTAGCTCAGGCTTATAAAACAAAAGATGCAGATGGTAATTTTAGAGGTGGCCCTGCTTATTATATGCAAAACGGTTTAGGCAAACGTTGGATGGGAACTTTATTCTCGTTATGTTTAATTTTAGCCTTTGGTTTAGTATTTAACGCAGTACAGTCAAACTCTATCGCTGCAGCATTTGAAGTAGCGTTTGATGTACCTAAGTATATAGTAGGCATTTGCTTGGTTATTGGCTCTGGCATCATTATTTTTGGTGGCCTAAAAACAATTTCTCGCTTTGCTGAAATGGTTGTGCCATTTATGGCATTAGCTTACCTGCTGGTTGCACTTTATGTATGCGCCATTAACTTTACT
Organism: Pseudoalteromonas sp. SG43-4; assembly: GCF_014164325.1. NCBI lineage: Bacteria > Pseudomonadati > Pseudomonadota > Gammaproteobacteria > Alteromonadales > Pseudoalteromonadaceae > Pseudoalteromonas > Pseudoalteromonas sp. SG43-4. The sequence goes on from NZ_JACJFB010000020.1 coordinate 1,404, forward strand.
ACACTACCTGATGTGCTAGTGCTTATTATAAAAAGTGCTTTTGGTATTGAACAAGCTGGTGCTGGTGCTATTGGATACGGTGTCACACAAGCGATGATCCAAGGTATAAAGCGTGGTTTATTCTCAAACGAAGCTGGTATGGGTAGTGCAGCTAATGCCGCGGCTACTGCGACGCCTTACCCTCCTCACCCAGCATCACAAGGTTATGTGCAAATGTTAGGCGTATTTATTGATACTATTGTTATTTGTACAGCGACTGCTTCTCTTATTTTACTATCGCAGCAATTAGTACCCGAATCTGGTGTTATGGGGATTGAACTTACACAAGCAGCATTACAAGAACATGTCGGCGACTGGGGTACTTACTTTATTGCTATTGCTATATTGTTTTTTGCTTTTACTTCTATTGTGGCTAATTACTCTTACGCTGAAACAAATTTAATGTTTTTAGAGCACAACTCTAATAGAGGTATGTTTATCTTTAGACTTGTTGTTTTAGGTATGGTGATGTTTGGTGCTGTTGGTGAGCTTGGTTTAATTTGGACGCTGGCAGATATATCAATGGGTTTAATGGCCATTGTAAACGTTATAGCGCTATTTATGCTTTCAGGTGTTGTTGTATGGCTTTCAAAAGACTATAACGAACAACGCAAAAAGGGCTTAATACCCACCTTTGACAAAAGTAAGCATCCTAAACTTGCTAAAGAGGTTGACCCAGCGGCCTGGGAATAGAAAATAATCAGCGAGCTACGGCTCGCTTTTTTAGTTCTAAAAATAACAAATACTACGCTTAATCATCTCATTGCTTATAAATAAAAAGTTATATTAATTTTAAAACTATTTTATATTTAATTACGTAGGACATATGAATTAAGTTATCTATAAAAAGGAGAGCCGATGGATGACATGACAAAAAAATACAGTATAGACACTACTGATTACCAAGTTGGGCAAGATAATGTACAAAAGTGGGGATTTGATATCCATAATCCAGTATTTGGTATAAGCGCCTTCTTAGTTGTTTTATTTGTAATACTTACCCTAGTTTTTGACCCTACCGTTACCCGTGATGCACTAACCTCGACTAAAGACGCCATAATTAATCAATTTGATAGTTACTTTATGTTACTAGCCAATGCCTTTGTGATATTTTGCGTTATTTTAGCATTTTCGCCTTTGGGTAAAATTCGTTTAGGTGGCGTAAAAGCTCGCCCAGAACATGGCTATATGTCGTGGCTTTCAATGCTGTTTGCAGCAGGAATGGGTATTGGCTTACTGTTTTGGGGGGTTGCTGAGCCAACTGCATATTATACTGGTTGGTATCATATGCCTATGGGCGTTGAGCCAAACTCACCGCAAGCACACTCATTAGCTTTGGGTGCAACCATGTACCACTGGGGTTTACATGGATGGGCGATTTACGCTGTTGTTGGATTAAGCTTGGCTTTTTTTGCATTTAACAAAGGCCTTCCTTTATCTATACGTTCGGTTTTTTATCCATTATTTGATGATCGCGCCTGGGGGTGGCTTGGTCATATCATAGATATACTCGCTGTACTGTCTACTTTATTTGGTTTAGCTACATCGCTAGGCCTTGGCGCTCAACAAGCTACCAGCGGGATAAATTACCTGCTAGGCACTGATTACGGGACCGCTTTTCAAATATCTGTTATTGGTTTAGTAACGTGCATTGCAATTTTCTCAGTTATTAGAGGTATTGAGGGGGGTGTTAAAGTACTGAGCAATGTTAATTTAATTTGTGCATTTATTTTATTATTAGCTGTTATTGCCCTTACTTTCTCTGATGCAATTACTGCTATTTGGTTTACCCTTGGGGCGTACGTAGAGCACTTTGTACCTTTGAGTAATCCATTCAATAGACCCGATGAAGATTGGATGCACTCTTGGACTGTGTTTTATTGGGCATGGTGGATATCATGGTCGCCGTTTGTTGGGATGTTTATTGCTCGAGTTTCAAAGGGACGCACTGTACGCGAGTTTTTACTCGTCGTCATTGGCCTACCAACGCTTCTTAGTTTGGTTTGGATGGGCGTGTTCGGAAATATGGCAATTACACAAGTTATAGATAAAGTTGGCCCACTTGGACAAAATGGTTTAACTGATATCTCAGTGACTTTATTTCAAGTATACGAGCAGTTACCTCTTTCTAGTTTTATTTCTATTATTTCTATAGCACTCGTTTTGGTGTTTTTTATAACGTCGTCTGATTCAGGATCGCTTGTAATAGATGGTATAACTGCGGGCGGTAAAATAGATGCACCAGTGCCACAACGTATATTTTGGGCTACAGTCGAAGGCGTGATTGCAGCAGTATTGCTCTGGGTTGGTGGCTCGCAAGCATTGCAAGCGCTTCAGTCGGGCGTAGTTACTACAGCTTTGCCGTTTTCAATAGTACTTATTTTAATGTGTGTTGCGCTTATTCAAGGCTTGTTGAGCGAGTATCCAATTTACAAAGCTCAGAGTAAACTGCAATAACAATTTATCTTTTATAAGCGATCCTCAAGGGTCGCTTATAAAATCTTCGCAATTCGTATAACTAAGTGCTTAACGCATTCACTATACTCCTACCTTATATTTATTTTAGACACCGCACTTCTATTACATTCATTAATGCCACCCCTCGTTAAAACTTAGGTGCAGGAGTAATTGCCAAGAAAATTAAATAACCAGCGTTCTGATTTTTTGCTCTGTTATAAACAGGTGCTCTTATACCAATTCAGTTAATTAACCAGCTGGGATAAAAGTAGTAACGGTTAAATACAAACAGGCAGCTTTATAAATGTATGATGATGAAACTCTAAGATATTAAAAAGAAATAGATTTTAAAGGTAAGTAAGTATTAAAAATAAGATTAGAGAATTTAAGTAAGAATAATTTTTGAATGTTTTAAAATTAGAAGCAATTTAGAATTTAAGTGAATTTAATCTGAGGATTTTAGTAAAGATGGTGCCCGAGGCCGGACTTGAACCGGCACGACTTGTTAGTCGAGGGATTTTAAATCCCTTGTGTCTACCAATTCCACCACTCGGGCATCGAGTTTGCTAATTAAAGCGTGTGGAGTAAATTATATGGAGGCGGAACCCGGAGTCGAACCGGGGTAAACGGATTTGCAATCCGGTGCATGGCCACTCTGCCATTCCGCCTAAATGTTTCCAAATAATTTGGAGCGGTACACGAGGCTCGAACTCGTGACCTCGACCTTGGCAAGGTCGCGCTCTACCAACTGAGCTAGTACCGCAAAATACTATTTTATCAACTTTAAATTATCTTGGTTAAAAAATTTAAAGTGGTGCCCGAGGCCGGACTTGAACCGGCACGACTTGTTAGTCGAGGGATTTTAAATCCCTTGTGTCTACCAATTCCACCACTCGGGCATCGAGTTTGCTATTTAAAGCAAGTGGATAAAACTAATATGGAGCGGTACACGAGGCTCGAACTCGTGACCTCGACCTTGGCAAGGTCGCGCTCTACCAACTGAGCTAGTACCGCATCATATTAATTCTAAATTAACCATTTTATAAATTACACTTGGTAATGCAATTAAACCACAAAGTGGTGCCCGAGGCCGGACTTGAACCGGCACGACTTGTTAGTCGAGGGATTTTAAATCCCTTGTGTCTACCAATTCCACCACTCGGGCATCGAGTTTGCTAATTAAAGCGTGTGGAGTGTTGAAATGGAGGCGGAACCCGGAGTCGAACCGAGGTAGACGGATTTGCAATCCGGTGCATGGCCACTCTGCCATTCCGCCCCAGTACGGGGTATTAACCTTAAGATAAACTTGGAGCGGTACACGAGGCTCGAACTCGTGACCTCGACCTTGGCAAGGTCGCGCTCTACCAACTGAGCTAGTACCGCATTTTATTTATCAGTTATTTGAATTAGCACATGATGATTTATGTGAACATTCAGGTAACTGATTAATTACCGTTTTGTTTATCTCGGGGGCTATGCCCTCTCAACACGGACGCATTCTACAGAGATTATTAAACGCGTCAATACAAAAAATGCTAGTTTTGAACTGTTTGCTTGTTTTTTATCTAAAACGGTGCGTTATTATACATTTAGAGTTAATTTTTAGTCAATTCACCCCATGCTGCACGTAAATATTGCATCATAGAACTCAAGGTTAAAAAGGTCGCAATGTACAGTAGTCCAAAACTTAAATAGTTCATCCATGTATCATATTGCCAAATCAAACCGATGATGGCTAACATTTGTGCAGCCGTCTTAATTTTACCCATATTTGATACAGCGACATTACCACGCTTACCCTGCTCTGCCATCCATTCACGAAGTGCAGATATGATAATTTCACGGCTTATTATAATAAGAGCAGGTATTGTCATGTACATTGACTGGTACTGATCAGATAACGCTACAAGTGCGGCACATACCATTACTTTATCAGCAACAGGATCTAAAAAAGCACCAAAAGGGGTTGATTGCTCAAGCTTTCTTGCTAAATAACCGTCTAGTATATCGGTGATTGATGCAAGCCAAAAAATAAAGGCGGCAGCAAAAAAAGCCCAGCTATAAGGCAAATAAAATATCACCAAAAAAACGGGGATAAGAAAAAGTCTAAATGTTGTGAGTGTGTTTGGAATATTCCACATAACTACTTGGATATGTCTTTTTTGCTATATTCGCATGTAGGGCTAGCCCTTGTCATGCAAATGGTTAAATATCTTCTCAGCCATGTCAGGGCTGATCCCAGGAACTTTCTTTAACTGTTCTATATTAGCAGCTTTTACTCCCTGCATGCCCCCTAAATATTTTAATAATGTTTGCCGACGCTTAGAACCGACTCCATTTATTTCTTCTAGTAGTGATTGCGTACGTTGTTTTTGGCGTTTATTACGATGCCCTGCAATTGCAAAACGATGAGATTCATCACGTATATGCTGTATTAAATGTAGCGCAGGTGCATCTGAATCCATAGGAATGGTTTTTCGACCACCGTCAATTAATAGTGTTTCAAGGCCAGGCTTACGGCTAGTACCTTTAGCAACACCTACTAACAAAGGCATTTTTGTATGTGGCCAGTTAGAAAAGTACTGCTCCGCGCGCCCCAGTTGCCCCTTACCACCATCAATAAAGATAACGTCTGGAATTTTGTCTTCATCTACTAATTTGTTGTAACGCTTATTAAGTGCAAACTCCATTGCAGCATAATCATCACCACCGGTTATACCCGTTACATTATAGCGCCTATACTCTTTTGTATTTGGGCCTTGTGAGTCAAATACAACACAACTTGCAACAGTGTTCTCCCCCATAGTGTGGCTTATATCAAAACACTCCATTCGGGTAATATCATCAAGTCGCAACGTTGCTTTTAATTGTGCATAACGTTTATTAATAGAGTCTTGGGTACTTTGCTTAACTGCAATACTGTTTAATGCATTTTTATTGGCCAGTTGTAAGTATTGAGCACGCTCACCACGGGTAACTACTTTAAGTGTTACTTTGCGCTCACTTATTTGTGTGAGTGCTTCACCGAGTGCCGCGCTTTCTTCTATTTCAAACGGTAATATGATTTCTTTTGCAATACGCCCTGTTGCTCCTGGCGCTAAATAGTACTGTCCTAAAAATGAAGTCAATATTTCTTGTTCACTCGAATCTTTAGGTACTTTTGGAAAATACGTTTTACTACCCAATACTTTGTGATCGCGGATCATTAATAAATGAATACCATTTAAACCATTTAAATGAGCAAAACCAACTACGTCCATTTCAGCAAAATTACCTGATATAGACTGTTGCTCCTGCATTTTACGAAGTAGCATTATTTGGTCGCGAACTTTTGCCGCCAGTTCAAAGTTTAATTGTAGGCTGGCTGCTTCCATTTTTTTTATTAAATCAGCAATAACTTCGTGAGATTTACCCGTTAAAAACTTACGGACATAGTCAACTTGCTCGCTGTAATCATCATCCGTGACTTTATTCACACACGGAGCTGAGCAACGCTTAAGCTGATATTGCAGACACGGGCGACTTCTTGCGCGGTAATAAGCATCTTCACATTGACGAACAGGAAATATTTTTTGCATTAACCGCAAGCTCTCAGATACCGCTCCCGCGCTCGGAAAAGGTCCAAAGTACTCACCTTTAATTTTACGGCTGCCACGATGAAACGCTAAACGAGGGTGTTTATGGCTAGTTAATAAAATATAGGGATACGACTTATCGTCGCGTAATAATATGTTGTAGCGAGGCTGGTATTTTTTTATTAGATTATTTTCAAGCAGCAGCGCTTCTGTTTCAGTATTAGTGAGTGTGACTTCGATGTCACAAATATTACTCACTAAAACGCGTGTTTTGCTATCGGTAATGTTACTTCTAAAGTAACTGCTCACACGCTTTTTTAAATGCTTAGCTTTACCAACATAAATAACTTGGTTGTCACTATCAAGCATGCGGTATACACCCGGCTCACTTGATAGCGTTTTGAGAAAATGTACGTGATCAAATTCAGACATAAATTATAGTTAGTACGAAACGTCTATATCAATCATTTTATGACGAATTGCTAAATGGGTAAGCTCAACATCACCACCTACATTTAGCTTTTCAAACATACGATAGCGATAGCTATTTACTGTTTTTGAACTTAGGTTTAAACGCTCAGCTATATTTTGTGCTTTTTCACCTTTAGTGATCATAAGCATAATTTGCAGTTCGCGTTCAGATAAGCTCTGAAAAGGATTTTCGTCTGTGCGACCTGTCACTTGCGCAAGTGCTATTTGCTGTGCAATTTCAGGGGCAATATAACGCTGACCGGCATGAACACAACGAATGGCACGCACCATTTCGTCAGAGCCAGCACCTTTAGTTAAAAAGCCATGTGCACCAATTTGCATTACTTTACTCGGAAACGGGTCTTCACAGTTAACGGTAAGCACAATAATTTTTACATCAGGGCAGTAACGACAAATCTTTTTAGTCGCTTCTAATCCGCCCATGCCTGGCATATTCATATCCATTAATACTATGTTTGGCGCATGCTGACGACAAAACTGTACAGCCTCTTCGCCAGTTTTAGCTTCACCAATTACTTTAAACCCTCGTACATCATCAAGAATACGCTTTATTCCTGTTCGTACAAGTTCATGGTCATCAACTAAAAGTACATTAATCAATGGAACATCCTCACTTACCTAACAACATGCAATTTAATTAAATTAATTTGCCACAGTAACATACATAAAGCGAAACAATAACTAATATTATTGCCTCGCCCTAATAGTTTAAGATGACGATTTTTCGCTAAATCTGTCAACCCATAACGCAATGATACCATCACCCGTTACATTACACGCAGTACCAAAGCTATCTTGTGCCAAATAAAGTGCAATCATTAATGCAACCGCGCCTTCATTAAACCCAAGCATGCTTGTTAATAGGCCAAGCGCCGACATAACTGCGCCACCTGGAGCACCTGGTGCTGCAATCATCACTACACCTAACATCATAATAAACGGTAGCATACCCATTAATGAAGGGACTTCCATGCTTGGTGATAAAAACATAACAGCCATTGCACAGGTTACTATGGTGATAGTTGAGCCAGATAAGTGAATAGTCGCGCAAAGTGGCACGGTAAAGTTAGCTACATCTTCTTTAACGTTATTTGCTTTACTTGATTGAAGCGATACTGGAATCGTTGCTGCACTTGACATAGTACCTAACGCTGTAAAGTAAGCTGGTAGCATATTTTTAACTAATTCGATTGGATTACGTTTCAATAGTACACCTGTCGCTATATATAAAACGCTTAACCATAACCAGTGCATAACAAGCGCTGCAATTAGTACTACGCCAAATGTTCGCAGTGTATCTACCACAGTACCCGCTACCGTCATTTCGGCAAATACACCTGCAATGTAAAATGGTAAAGCAGGGATAATTACTTTTGATAATAATCCGTCAATCACATCACGGCCCTGATCAGACACCTTTTTAAGCGTATCAAGCTCTAATTGGCTCATGCCTATACCAAATACAAAAGCAGTTACTAATGCGGTCATTACCCCCATCAAAGGTGGAATTTCTAAATCAATAAAGCTGCCAATTTCTGTAGCAACTTCTGCCTCGAATGTAATACCACCGCTTAAAAAAGGGATAACAGCACTTACTAATAAAAATGCAAGCGTACCTGCAATAATTGTAGAGCTATAAGCAAACCCGACTGTTTTACCAAGTAAGTGACCAGACCCTTTTGGTAGGCCTGCAATACCTGATGCAATAAAAAATAGTATAATAAGTGGAATGGTAAAGGAGATAATTTGACCAATCAGCTCTTTTACTGTGAATAAAAGTTCAACACCAGTTATAGGTACATATAGTCCAACTAGGATACCGGCCACAATACCGGCAATTAATTTTAAGATTAATTTCATTGTGATTGCTTAATTGAATTTAGATACGTGTTTTTATCATGTTTTAGACGCATTGTGTGATAAAACTATTCAAGTTACATTCATATGCACAAATATTAAACAAACACAGCCTAATTCAATACTCTTTTGAACATTTTTTGACTAAACGAAGTTTTACTCTTTAAATTTTAAATTAAGCCCGCACCTATAATAACTAAAGCACCGCTAATAATTGATTTTTATTTCGACTGGTTATAAGCCCAATAGATATATGTTATAGCCAAACTTTACTTTAGTTTTTTTAAACTCACAGTAAAGTGTGTTTATATAGTTAGTAGCAAAGGCTATTAACACGTTGATCAGATTGCATCCAAAGGAACATTATGTCTACTATTTTTGAAGATAACTCACTAAGCATCGGTAATACACCGCTGGTAAAACTTAACCGTGTTACAGGTGGGAATGTATACGCTAAAGTTGAATCTCGTAATCCAAGCTTTAGTATCAAATGCCGCATTGGTGCATCGATGATTTGGGAAGCTGAAAAGTCAGGTCAGCTTGTTGAAGGTAAAGAACTTATTGAACCAACATCGGGGAACACCGGTATTGCACTTGCATTTGTTGCAGCAGCACGTGGTTACAAGTTAACGCTTACTATGCCAAACACCATGAGCCTAGAACGTCGCAAGCTATTAAAAGCATTAGGTGCAAATCTAGTACTTACCGACGGTGCAAAAGGTATGAATGGCGCAATTGAAAAAGCAAAAGAAATTCAAGCAACAGCACCTGATAAGTATATTTTATTACAACAATTCGAAAACCCTGCAAACCCAAAAATTCACTTTGAAACAACAGGCCCTGAAATTTATGATGCGCTTGATGGCAAAGTAGACTTTTTTGTAGCCGGTGTAGGTACTGGTGGTACTATTACAGGTGTTAGCCGTTACCTTAAAACAGAAAAAGGTCTAAACGTTAAGTCTATTGCTGTTGAGCCAACTAACTCTCCAGTTATTAGCCAAACGCTTGCCGGTGAAGAAATTAAACCAGGTCCTCATAAAATCCAAGGTATTGGTGCTGGCTTCATTCCTGGCAACTTAGATATGGACTTAATTGATGGCGCAGAGCTTGTATCTAACGAAGACGCAATTGCAATGGCGCATCAGTTAATGAAAAAAGAAGGTATTTTAGTAGGTATTTCGTCAGGTGCAGCGGTTGTTGCAGCTAAGCGAATTGCTGAAAAGCCTGAAAACGCAGATAAAAATATTGTTGTTATCCTACCTAGTGCAACTGAGCGCTACTTATCAAGTCCAATGTTTGATGAAGAGTTTAGTGAACAAGAACTAGTACAATAAGTAATTTTAAGATTTTTAGAAGGATGCTTTAGGCATCCTTTTTTATTATTTATTATCCAATTTTCTATTTATTGCCTGCCATACCTTTACATCTGCATAGATAAACCACACACTTTAAAAAAACTAATTAATAATAATTAATATGAAAAAAATCACGAGTTTATTAAGTTTGGTCATCTGTTTATTTTTATCAGCCTGTGGTGACGATACCAAAACACTTGGCGACACTCCTGGCGATACAGCAACCGCTTATTTTGATGCGCTTTATAACCAGCAAGACCTTCAAAAAGCCAGCACCATGGCAACCCCCAACCTTACACGTATAATGAAATCCTACGGCACCGCTAAACAGTTTTCCCGTAACTTAGTAAATATGCAATACGATGAAGTCACCATTGAAGTTGATATGACCAATATGAGCGTCCGTGAACAATACGGCGATAACGCTAAAATAAACCTTATTTTTACCGGCTATTTAAATGGTGATAAAATTGACGAAATGCGCAGTGTAAAAATGCTTCGTAAAAAGGGAAAATGGTACATAGATAAAATTGTTGCCGACCCTTACGCTCGTTAAAAATAAATGAATTAAACATAAAAAAGGCCTTACATTCGTAAGGCCTTTTTCGCTTTAGCAGGGCGTGTTGATCTTTGTGGATTGAAATTTGTTCAATCTAGGGGCGATTTAATCGCGGCGCGAGGTTTGTAACCTAGTGGGCTAAGTAAAAACCGAGCAACAAAGAGTTAATCGTCCCTAGAAAGAACCCAAAGGGCAGCGCATGTTTGGCATTTATGCTGCGTTATCGCCTATTTATGGGGAATAACCACACTACATAGGCTCTGCCTTGCCTAAAAACCAAACAGTCTGCTGCAAATTCAACCACGAAAGGTCAACACGCCCTAGTATTTAAAGTAGTGCGCTACAGCTCACCAGGTTGAAAGTTATCAACTGCAATGGCTTTCTTACGTAGCTTATTAGCATGATGCATTGCATCAGCATCCGTTTGCTCTAACAACTTATTTTCAAGCGCATAATTTATAGCACCTTCAATATCAAGCGTTGCAGGCACACTGCCCTTACGCTGCCATTGTTTTAAGTCTTTAAACTGCGCTTGCATATCATGCATAGCTAAAAATGCGCTTTCCATGACCCCTGTACCTGCATTTTCATCTACATAACATAAATGCGTTAAGCGGTTTCTAAATACACCAGGTTGAGTCATACGCTCGCAAATACTTTGTGCTATTTCATCACTTGGTCTGTGGTAATGGTTTCCAAGCGGGAACACGATACGTTTAAGGATAAAATTCACAACCGGATTTGAAAAGTTTTTAAAGAAGCCATTAAACGCTTGGCCAATTTCAAATAATGAGTTCTCAATTGCATATTTTACAAATGGTAAATCAGCTTGTTGGCGCCCTTCATCTTCATAACGTTTTAAAACAGTTGATGCTAAGTACAAATGACTTAATACATCACCCAAACGCGCTGATATCATTTCTTTACGTTTGAGCTCACCGCCAAGCATTAACATTGCAACGTCTGTACAAATAGCTAAGCCTCGGCTCATTCTACTCAGTTGTTTATAATAAATAGCCGTTTCACCACCTACAGGCGCTTTAGCAAAGTAGCTACGTGTTAAGCCATGCACAAATGCCATACCTGCATTACTTGCTGCAAATATTATATGGTTCATTAATAAACCATCAAATTGTTCAAGTGCTGCGTCGTCATCTTCCATTGCAGCGGCTTCCATTTCTTTTAAAACAAATGGGTGGCAGCGCGTTGCACCTTGACCAAATATCATTAAATTACGCGTTAGAATATTCGCGCCTTCAACTGTAATTGATACTGGAATCCCCATATAGCCATGCGCCAAATAGTTATTAGGCCCTACTTGAATTCCTTTACCTGAATGAATATCCATTGCATCATTCATTATCGTACGACCCATTTCAGTCATATGGTATTTAGCAATCGCTGTTACAACCGATGGGCTTAATTTTAAATCAATCGCACCTGCGGTCATTAATCTGCACGACTCAAGTGTGTAAGTTAAACCACCAATACGCGCAAGTGCCTCTTGCACGCCTTCAAATTGCCCTATAGATACACCAAACTGCTGGCGTACCATGGCATATGCCGATGTCATTTTTGAAGCTAAATGCCCAGTTGCTGCACTTAATGCTGGTAGTGATATTCCACGCCCTGCACTTAAACATTCAACAAGCATTCTCCAGCCACGCCCTGCACACTCTTGACCACCAATGATCCAGTCCAGTGGTATAAATACATCTTTACCGTAAGTGGTACCATTCATAAAGGCCATATTAAGGGGATAATGACGCTCACCCGTTTCAACACCCGGATGATCGGTTGGTATAAGCGCACACGTTATACCTAGCTCTTTTTTATCACCTAATAAAGCGTCTGGATCATACATTTTAAATGCTAAGCCGAGTACAGTAGCCACTGGTGCAAGCGTAATGTAACGTTTTGACCAATTTAAACGCAGGCCCATTACTTGCTCGCCATTGTGCTCACCCATACACACAACGCCTGAATCAGGAATGCTGCCAGCATCAGAGCCCGCCTCTGGGCCCGTTAATGCAAAACAAGGAACATCTGTACCATTAGCTAAACTTGGCAGCCAACGATCTTGCTGCTCTTTAGTACCATAGTGAAGAAGTAACTCGCCCGGACCTAAGCTATTAGGCACCATAACAGTGACTGCGGCTGTTAAGCTTTTAGTCGAAATTTTTGACACTATCGTCGAATTAGCAATTGCTGAGAACTCACGACCGCCAAATTTTTCAGGAATGATCAGTGCAAAAAAACCTTCTGTTTTTAGGTAATCCCACACTTCTTTTGGTAAGTCTTTGTCTTTTTGTACAATTTGATAATCATCAAGCATCGCCAATAAGGTTTCTACTTGGTTAGCCATAAATGCGTTTTCTTTATCGCTAAGCTCTGGTTTTGGAAAGTGGTGCAGTTTTTGCCAGTCTGGGTTACCACTAAATAACTCACCATCCCACCAAACATCACCTGCTTCCATTGCCTCTCGCTCTGTTTGCGATAATGGCGGAAGCACCTTTTTGAACATTTTAAACGTAGGACGACTAATCAAGTTTAGGCGAATATCTTTAACCGCAAAAATAACCACCACCACGACCAGCAATATTATAAATATTAACATGCGCACATTCCTTACACATTGAATGAAAATAGTAACTTAATTATGACCCATCTTAATTTAAATACAATCATTGCACGACGAGTCGTGAGCCTTAACGCATTCATTTTATTGTTTTAAACATCACTGCTATTATCAACGTTTTAATAACAATAAATTAAAGGAATAGCATGACCCCCTTTCGATTTAAACTAAGTATGAGCGCCTTAATGGTAGCAAGTACTCTTGCTTTAACGGCCTGCGATGCACAAGTATCTATCGACACTACCGATTCACCACACACTAAAAAAGCTGTAACAGCTAAAGATGCAAATACATTTATAACAAACACAGAAAAAGAACTGAGTGCACTTTATTTAGAATCGAGCCGTGCAGAGTGGATTTACGCAAACTTTATTACTCACGATACATCTGCTCTATCGGCTGAAGTTAACCGTAAAATGACCGAAACAGTCGTGCGTTTAGCAAATGAAGCTGCAAAATACGACGAACTAGAGCTTGATTACGATGCTCGCCGTAAGCTTGATAAACTAAAACTAGCACTTACACTTCCTGCCCCACAAGACGCTGATAAAACAGCGAAGCTTTCACAAATTGTCGCAGAGCTTGGCGGGCTATATGGTAAAGGTAAATACTGTAAAGAAGATGGCAGCTGTTTGAGCCTTGGCGACATGACATCAAAAATGGCCACCAGCCGAGATTACAACGAACTACTTGATTTATGGCAAGGCTGGCGTGAAATATCAAAACCCATGCGCCCACTTTACGAGCAACAAGTGGCACTTACCAACGAAGGTGCAAAGGAGCTTGGTTATGCCGATACGGGCGCTATGTGGCGCAGTAAATACGATATGCCTGCTGATGACTTTACCACTGAGCTTGACCGTATTTGGGGCCAAGTTAAACCACTTTATAACTCGCTACATTGCCATGTTCGCGCAAAGTTAGGTGAAAAGTACGGCACCGACAAAGTACCTCAAGATCAGCCAATACCAGCGCACTTACTTGGTAATATGTGGGCGCAAGCATGGGGTAATATTTACGATGTAGTTGCACCAGAAAACGCTGATCCGGGTTACGACGTAACCGAGTTATTAGCTCAAAATAATTACGACGAACTTAAAATGGTCAAAGGGGCTGAAAACTTTTTTACCTCAATGGGTTTTGATGCACTACCAGAGACATTTTACGAGCGTTCACTGTTTGTAAAACCAAAAGACAGAGATGTGCAGTGTCATGCATCAGCATGGAATATCGATAGCAAAGACGATTTACGCATTAAAATGTGTATTCAGCGCACAGGCGAAGAGTTTTCAGTTATTCACCATGAATTAGGTCATAATTTTTATCAACGCGCTTATAATAAACAACCTTTATTTTATCAAGAAAGTGCAAACGATGGTTTTCATGAAGCCATTGGAGACACCATTGCTTTATCGGTTACACCGGGTTACTTAAAAGAAATCGGCTTACTTGAACAAGTACCTGACGAATCTAAAGATATCGGTTTGTTGATGAAAATGGCACTTGATAAAGTAGCCTTTGTACCGTTTAGCTTAATGGTTGATCAGTGGCGTTGGCAGGTATTTTCAGGTGAAGTAACCCCAGGGAACTACAATAAAGCTTGGTGGGAATTACGTGAAAAATACCAAGGAGTGCAAGCGCCTATCGCACGTAGCGAAAACGACTTTGATCCGGGTGCTAAGTACCACGTTCCGGGTAACACGCCTTATACACGTTACTTTTTAGCGCATATTTTACAATTTGAGTTTCATCGCAGCTTATGTGAAATTGCCGGTAACGATAAAGCCATTCATCGCTGCTCTATTTATAATTCAAAAGAAGCAGGGGATAGGCTAAACGCTATGCTTGAAATGGGTTCATCTCGCCCTTGGCAAGAAGCGCTTGAAACTGTAACAGGTAAGCCGCAAATGGATGCAACAGCAATGCTCGATTACTTTGCACCATTACAAACATATTTAGATAAACAAAACGAAGGCCGCAACTGCGGCTGGTAAATAGCGCTGAACAAAAAGCCCGCTCAAATGAGCGGGCTTTTTATTCATATTCTAATTTTAGTTAAATTAAAACTGTAAGCTTAAATTTGCAAAGTAAGCATCATAATCAGAATCATCCCAGTTATTGCCGTAACCTGCTTCTAAACCAACATTGTTGTTGAAAAAGTGTTGAGCACCAAGAGTGTAATCATCATTTTTATTAACTGTAACAAAAACCGATGTTGCTTTGCTGAAATAGTAGTTAGATGCTAATTCCCAGTTACTTGAACCGCCATCAACATCTTCAAATTTACCTTCAACAGTCAAGTAGTTACCTTGCTGTAAATCAACAAAGTACTTAGCTGCTACTGCACGGTAATCAAACTCATCATCTGCTGTTACTGTAAAGCCAATATAATCAGTGCTGTTTAACTGGTGGTTATATGCCAAATCAAACACAAACTGATTGTCAGCATCTTCTACATCAACAAACGTAGCTTTTAATACAAGGTTTGGGTTAAAGAAGTAACCAGCTGAAAGTTCAATTACATCCGTGCTTGAGCCAAAATCACTATCGAAATTATTGTACTGTGCACCTAATACAAAATCTTCTACAAAATACTCACCGCCAATGCTAGTAACATCTCCAAAATCATTATCACTGTATGCACCATAAACATTTGTTTGCTTATTGATGTATTCAAATTGATCGTAAGGACCTAAAGTCGCTTTTGGAGAAAAATAATAAGTTGAGTCAACAGTTACTGTGTCATCACCATCTACATCCACGTATCCTACATGGCTGATTGATTGGTAAGTATCTGCAGCTATTGCAGTGGTTGCAGCGCTTGATAATAAAATGCTCGAAATGATAACGGCTAATTTTTTCATTTTAAATTCCCTATAAATATTACTTTTTATGCCTCAGCTGTCTAGCTAAAGTCGGGGCGCATCCTAACGTCAAAAAAATGAACAAAAACTGAATAAGAGGGCAAATTAAAACCACTTGAAATGTAAATAATTACAAGTAAATGTAAACAACGGGTATCAATAAAATCTACGTAACAATAGTCTGTCATCATTTAAACTTAAAAAGTAACAAATAAGGTACAAGTTGTCGCTAAATTAAACACAACTTAATTATTCGATAAACCTCATCAATATAACCTCCCCTCACTAAATTTTTCTAATTTCTCAAAATAATGACTATAATTAATTCATTATTTCTGAATTTATAATAAAAAATAGGTTTGTATAAGTGCATATTTTTATCTGTTTTTTCCAATAACCATTATTTACCAGCAAAAAAAACTCCAATACTCATTATTTTATAGCTATTATCATCGACTCTACTTAATGGCTTTAATAACAATCTAGCCATTTATGGCATTTTTATTTATAACTTAAAGGGGTTATTTAGATGAGCATAATAAAAGCCGTAATTATGGTTAGTAAAAGTTTATAGTTAAAAGATCAAACGTTTATAAACAACAAAGCCCGCTAAATTTAGCGGGCTTTTGATATTACTTTTGTATTAACTAAGTAGGGGACTTAATTAAAACTGGAAACGCATGTTAGCAAAGTACGCATCGTTATCAGAATCATCAGCGTTGTTTTCGTAACCCACCTTTACACCAATATTTTTATTGATAAAGTGTTGAGCACCAAAGCTGTAAGTGTCTTGCTTGTTGTAGTTAGCAAATACAGATGTTGCTTTTGAGAAGTAGTAGTTAGTTTCTGCTACCCATTGGTTTTCTGCGTCATCAATGCTTTCGTATTTACCTTCAAAAGTAAGGTAGTTACCTTGCTGTAAATCAATAAAGTATTTAGCAGCAACTGCACGGTAATCAAAATCGTCGTCTGATGTAAGTGTAACACCTACGTAATCTGTGCTGTTTAGCATGTAGTTGTAAGCTAAATCAAATAATGCGAAATCGTCGCCGTCTTTGTTTTCAACTAGTGTTACTTTTGCAAGTAAATCAGGGTTGAAAAAGTAACCACCCGTCAGTTTATAAAGCTCACTGTTAGAACCTGAATCTGGGTCTAGGTTTTCGTAAGATGCGCCAACAACAAATTCATTAATGAAGTATTCACCACCAACTGATGTTAAATCGCCAAAGTCGTCATCAGCATAGCCACCATATACGTTAGTTTGTTTATTGATGTATTCAAACTGATCGTACGGACCTAAAGTTTTTTTAGGAGATAAGTAGTAAATAGAATCTACAGCAACGGTGTCGTTGTTATCGCTATTTTTGTAGCTTAGGTTACTAATTGAATTATAGCTGTCTGCAGCAGCCGCAGTGCTAGATAATAAAATGCTCGAAATAATAACTGCTAATTTTTTCATTGTAAGACTTCCCTATGTACATTGCTTTTTGTGCTCTAGCTGTATTGCTAAAGTCGAGGCACATGCTAACGTTAGGAAACTGAATGAAAACTTAACTAACCAGTTGTATTTATTAAGTTAATTGTAAGGAAGTGTTGTAAACTGTAAAATTAAAGTAGTTGCAACATCTAGTCAACAACTACTTAAAACATGTACCGTATTAAAGCGCGTGTTGGCTAATAATTCGGTAAACATCGTTAATATTATCGCCAGACTTAAACTCTTTACTAATTGGTGTTGGATCTGAGCCAACCCATATTTTTAGCTCGGCATCTAAGTCAAAATGGCCTGCACTTTCTTTACTAAACTTGGTAATTTTAGAGTAAGCAATACTCACCATTTCCATTTTAGAACCTGTCATACCTTGCTTATCAATTAAGATTAAGCGCTTATTAGTAAAAATAAACATATCACGTACTACTTTATATGCTTTTTCTACTTGCTCGCCGTCAATTAATGTATTGGCGAGGATTTTTTCTAAATCAGAATCGTCAACTTCGCTTGCATTACCCATAAGTCCGCTAAGTAAACCCATTATACTTTCTCCTGTTTAAATATTTGATTCTCTAATGTATGACCATTAACTAACTGCCGGTACTGCCAGTGTTGTTGATGACAAAAATTCAGTAGTGCAATATCAAGTGGATCGCTCGTTGGCTGATACTCAACTACATATTCTTTATGTTGGCTCATATACACACGACTCACACCTGCAATTGCTTGAAGCTGTTGCTCAACATTTTGATAAGCCTCGCTTAGCATTAATGTATAAAAGTGTTTATCGGTATTATTAGTTTTTGTTTGATGCTCGCTTAGTACGCCTTTATCTAAATGAAGTACCTGTGAGCATAGTCGCTCAAGCTCAGTTAAATCGTGAGAGCTTAAAATAAATGTAGCCTGTTCACTTAATTCTGATACCAGCTCACGTACTTCTCTGGCATGAATCGGATCAAGCCCTGCGGTTGCTTCATCAAGCATTACAATTTGTGGTGCGCCAATAAGTGCTTGCGCTATCGTAACGCGCTTGCGCATACCGTGCGATAAATCCCCCGCACGCTGCTTTGCAATTTCTTTTAAGCCAACTAAATCAAGTACACGTAGCGCCTCAGTTTGGCTTTGCTTTGCCCCCATACCTTGCAGCTTGGCATAAAAGGCGAGTTGCTTATCTATATTAAAACGAGGGTCAAGTTGCGCGTCTTGCGGTAATGCACTTACTTTATTAAATAAAGCAGCACTACCAGGTTTATGCCCTAATATTTCAAGGCTGCCTTTACTTGGCGCAATATAGCCGCACAACAAACTAAATAAGGTAGTTTTACCCGCACCATTTGGCCCAACAAGTGCCACTGGCGCGCCTTTGTTAATTTCAAAGTCCACATTATTAAGCGCAAGTTTTGCACCATACGATTTACTCAAACCGCTAGCTGTAATTAATGGTCTCATAGTGAGCTCCTTGCAAAAATACGTTGAGCAACGCTTAGTAGTACCGCAGTTTGCACAAGGGGAATAGCCACAGCGCTCAATAATGGTAAATTTTGCCCCGCTAATAGCTCTATTTGCACACCCGGAAATAAATAATCAAGCAAGCCTAATGCGGGTATTTGCCATTGCAATATACCAACTAAAATACCGCCTGCTGCAAAATATAAAATTGCCAATACAATAGATAAACGCGATGAGCGAGCAAAGGTATTAATTAACGTCATTAGTGCTACAAATGGGCACAAAGTAATCACTAATATTAAAAATATAGAAAGTGCACGGGCAAAACCACCAGCCAGTAAACTTGGCTCTCTAAACCCTAGTACAGCGAGCGTAGCCACAAGAGTAATGCCCACTAAGCAGGCTAATACCGCTAGCTGCCCTAAAAAACGGCCAAACAGTATTTCAAAGCGAGTGGAGCGCAGAGATAAAAACCTCAGTGTGCCACGCTCTCTGTCGCCTACTGTTTGATCGCTACAAATAAATAAACCAAAAACGGGAAAGCTATACAGGGCTATTAACCAGTACATAGCAAATTCGGCCTCTGGCCAATCTAATAACTTACTTAAACCAATAGAACCTGATATATCACGGGCTATTTGCTCAAAATCGGGCGCACTTACAATACCTACTGCTTGTCCTATTGGGTAGCGCAGTATGATTAGCCACACCAATGCAAAGGCAGCTAATGCAATAAGTCCACGTTTAGTTAAAAACATACGTACAAGCTCAAATCCCGCTATTTGCGTTAATCGCCCTACGTTTATCGGTAATGGTGTTGCCATTGACTATCCTTAATGACTTTTTATTTTCTGTGTATTTATCCACACTAAGTGTAAACACCTTGAATTACCAGCAAAAAAAAGCCCACCTATGGTGAGCTTTGTAACAATACATTTAAATGTAACAGCATAAATTGCGATATAAATTATAAATGTTGCTTATAAACCTCAAGTGCTTGGCTTAAATCGCTAATTAAATCTTCAACATCTTCAAGGCCAATATGCAGGCGAATAACCGGGCCTAAATCCCAACCTGTATTTGAACGTAGCCCTTTCATAGTTAAATTAGCCGTTACTAAACTTTCAAAACCGCCCCACGAAAAGCCCATTTTAATATGCTCAAGGTTATCTAAAAATGCATCAATCGCTTTTTGATTGCCGGTTTTCATCACAAATGAAAACAACCCATTACTGCCATCAAAGTCACGTTTAAAAAACTCATGCCCTGGGCAGCTTTCAAATGCAGGGTGTCGAATATGATCAACAAGCTCATGTTGCTCAAGCCATTTAGCTACTTCTAATGCTGCTTTTTCATGTTGATTTAAACGCACACCCATTGTACGCAAGCCTCTAAGTGCTAAATACGCATCATCGGCACTGGTACATTGCCCTAGTAAGTATGAGTTTTCGCGCAAGGTTGGCCAATACTTTTTATTAGCAACAGCCACCCCCATCATCACGTCTGAATGGCCAACAATATACTTTGTTGCAGCTTGAATACTAATATCAACACCGTGCTCTAACGGGCGATAATGCAGACCGTTACCGTAGGTATTATCAAGCATGGTCATTACGTTGTGCTCATTGGCTACTTTTACCATAGCGGGCACATCTTGCACTTCCATCGTAATAGAGCCTGGAGATTCTAAAAACAACACTTTAGTATTTGGCTGAATGTAATCTTTAATACCTGCGCCAATGGTTGGCGGGTAATAGGTTGTTGTAATGCCCAGCCCCACTAAAATTTTATCGCAAAAATCGCGAGTTGGTTCGTACACGTTATCAACCATTAAAATATGATCACCGGTTTTTAAAAACGATAAAAATACTTGGCTGATCGCCGCAGCGCCACAAGGGTACAATGCACACCCTTCGCCGCCTTCAAGTTCTGTAATCGCTTCTTGTAGCGCAAAGTGTGTTGTTGTTCCTCGGCGCCCATAAAATAACGTTTTATCGCCACGGGTTTTAGCTGCTTCTTTTAAATCGGCTACAGTATCAAATACAATGGTAGATGCACGCTGTACAACAGGGTTTACTACGCCATGTGTATAGGCTTTTTTTCGCCCTGATGATACCAGCTGAGTGTTTTTATTACTTTTACTCGACATTGTTAATCCTTAAGGGTTTGTGCGCCAATGCTCAATTAAATAACGAGAGATAGAATCGGTTCTAGGCAGCTTTAAATGCTCGCCTTCTTCGTGCCAATTACCAAATTGCTCTAAGTCTTCACGACTAAACCATTTTGCATCGTCTAGCTCTTCTTTATCTACGTTAATTTGCTCAGATGTCGCCTGTGCAAAAAAGCCAAGCATAATTGACGATGGGAACGGCCATGGCTGAGATGCAACATAACGTACGTTATCAACTTCTATGCCTGCCTCTTCTTTAACTTCACGCGCAACAGCTTGTTCCAGTGTCTCCCCTGGGTCTACAAATCCAGCAAGCGACGAATACATACCTGTGGGCCACGCAGCTTGGCGACCTAATAAACAGCGTTCTACTCCGTCAGCAAAGACTTTAGTAACGACCATAATTACCGCAGGATCGGTGCGCGGGAATGTAGGATGCTTACAGTTTTCGTTTTCACACACTCTAGAGTGCCCGGCTTCCACTGAACGGTTTTTACTACCGCAGCGCCCACAAAAACGGTGCGTGGCATGCCAATAACATAGCCCTCTCGCAAGGGCTGCTATTGAAGCATATTTAATGGTTACTTGAGGCCCATATTGGCGAATATCAAAAAACTGAGCGCCCTCTATTAAAGGCGAAAGTACGCTTTCATCCAGATCAGAAACATCCAATGCAAACACACCATGTTTAGCATTGTTTAAACCAACAAAAATAGCACTCGTTAAATCTAAATGTGCCACTTGTTGATACGTTAAATAGCTTACTTTAGGGGTATCTTCAATAAATAGGGTTTGATTATTTTTAACTAAAACCCATTTACTTTGCGCCGACATTTGCGCTTTAAGCCAAGATGGGTCTTTACGAAAATTTGAGCCTCTGTCTAGTGGCATGTTGCTGTAATGAAGCATGTAAGTCCTTGGTAACTCGTTATGCTTTAAAATTACCATAATCATTTAGCAAACCCAATTGATTACAGTAATAAAAAAAGCCTATATAAGGCTTAATTCATCTATTACGGCTTTGTATTAAAATCTCTCATGTTGCAGGCACTTAGCTTGCACTTTTTTAACTATTTTTGCTGTTAAAGAAGTAAAGTATTATCAATTAAATGAAATTGCTCTGCGCTTTGTTTTAATACCTCAGCAGTTAACCGGTCAGCACCGTATACATCGCACGGTACATTATATTGATTTTTTAAATGCCCAAGTAACAAAGCAAAGTCACCATCGCCAGAGAGCAAAATAACTTTATCAAGGTTTTTACCCTGCTCTAACATGTCTATTGTTATGCCTACATCCCAGTCACCTTTTGCACTGCCATCACGGCGTTGAATAAATGGCTTTAGCTTTACCTCAAAACCAATCGCACGCAAAATATTTTGAAACTGATTTTGCTTTTCATCTCCTCGATAAATAGCATACGCAAAAGCACACTCAATATTGTATTGCGCCTCCATCATTCGCCAAAACGCATTGTAGTCAAAATTTTTCCCGTAACTCTCACGGCACGTGTAATAAATATTTTGCACATCAACAAAAATACCGACCCGTGGTTTCGTGCTTTGCTGCTCGTTTTGTAAAGTCATTTAGTGTCCTAGTGAGGATTAATAGCAATAAAAGTAATGTTATAAAATAAGTGTACCTTGCAATTTATATTTAAGTAACCTAAATTAGTTACATACCCTTATGTAACCAATATTGGTTACATATTAAAAAGTAACCATTTTGAGATTTTTATGATTGGTGTGATCAGCGGCGATATTATTAAATCGCAAACAATCCCTAAGCAGCAATACGATGCCATGCTTTATCAACTAGAGCAAAGTTTGCGAAACATCTCGGGGGAGCAAACACTTTGGAATATATACCGAGGCGATGCCTTTCAGTTACAAGTTAATAATCCTCAGCTTCTTTTTAAAAATGCCATACTTGTATATTTACACCTTAAATCGTCAGGTTATGAACTACGACAAAGCTTGGCACTTGGGCAAATAGATAACCCACGCAGCGATATAAAAACAGCAACCGGTTCTGCTTTTACTCTTTCGGGGCAAGGCCTTGATAAAATAGGCAATCAACGCTTTGTTTTTAATATTAACGAGCAGCAGCTCGATGAAAGCTTAAATCTTAATTTAGCCTTTGCCGACGTATTGCTCACTAAAATCACACAAAAACAATCAAATGCCCTGTACGTCTATTTAACATCACCAGACAACAGCCACGCGGCACTGGCAAAAGAGCTTAAAACAAGTCGCGAAAACGTAACCAAACTACTAAATTTAGCGCACTACCAACTTATAGAGCGCTTTATTAAGCACACACAACACGTTATAAAAAATATAATTAAAGGAGGTGAATAATGGAATTTTCACTTTTACTGGTAGCGCTTATTATTGGCCACTTACTCGCTGATTTTTACTGGCAACCTATGAGTTGGGTAAACGACAGAAATACCCGTCACTTTAAAGCCAGTAAGCTTTATTTTCATGTACTAGTGCATGGTGTAACAAGTGCACTCATTATTACCGTGTGGGAATACATATTCGGGTGGCAGCAACTAAGCAGTGTTTTAATTGCCACGGCGAGCATTATGCTGAGCCATTACTTTATTGATATAGCTAAATCGTATTCTAATAAAGGCGTGGTGCCTTTTTTACTAGATCAAATAGCGCACATACTCGTTATTATTGCGCTCAGTATTTGGCTAACTGATAATAATAGCTTTATGGCTGCAATTAATAATATGCTCACTGATCCCAACATACTGTGGGTGGTATGCGGTTATTTAATTATTTTAAGTCCCAGCGCCGTATTTATAAGAATGATGTTAGAGCGTTTAACAAGTAACTTTTCAAGTACTGGTAGCTTACCACTTGCAGGGCAAAGCATAGGTATGCTTGAGCGCGTACTTATGCTGAGCTTTATATTACTTGACCAATTTGCAGGGCTGGGTTTTTTACTTGCGGCAAAGTCGGTATTTAGGTTTGGTGATTTAAGTGCAAGCAAAGATAAAAAACTTACCGAGTACGTCATGCTCGGCACATTACTTAGCGTAAGTGTTACTTTATTTGTAGGTTTAGGTATTAACTATTTAATCAGGCAGGCAATACAGTAAGTACAAATTACAGGCAATAAAAAACGCGCTGCTTCTATTTAATTAAAGAAGGGAGCGCGTTTTTTGTATCTGCCTTTAACTAAATTCTAAATTAATTAAACGCTAGTGCAATCACTAATAATGATTAATCGTTATTGGTGCGACGACGGCGTTGGCCATTACCGCCAACAGATTCACGCTTTGCCCATGGGTTTTGCGCGCTGTCATCTGTTTTAGCTGCTGGCTTTTTAGAACCACCACGGCGTGGGCCGGTACCATTACCACCATTGTTCGGCTTTTTGCTGTTAGGCTTGCTGCTATCAGATTTAGGCTTATTAAAAGGCTGCTTTTTCTTAGGCTTTTTAGCCGGCAGTGGGCGAGCATCTAATGCGCGTTCAGCTACTGGGTTAATAGGCTCAAAACCGTCTTCCTCAGCACGTGGAATAAGCTCACCAATAAAGCGTTCAATACCATATAAATCAACAGCATCATCAACCGTTACAAACGAAATCGCATGACCCGACGCACCAGCACGGCCTGTACGGCCAATACGATGAACATAATCTTCATATACGTTTGGTAAGTCGTAGTTAACAACATGCGGTAATTCAACAATGTCTAAGCCACGTGCAACAATGTCTGTTGCTACTAATACGCGTACTTCACCACTTTTAAAACCATCAAGTGCTTTAACACGTGCGCCTTGTGATTTATTACCATGGATAGCCGCGCCTACAATGTCATCGCGTTCAAGTTGTTTAACTAAGCGGTTAGCACCGTGCTTTGTACGGCTAAACACTAATACTTGTTGCCAATCGTTAGTGCGAATTAAGTGGCTTAGCAATGCTGTTTTACGTGTTTTATCTACCGCGTAAACGCACTGAGTAACACTTTTTGCAGTGGTATTTTTTGCTGCAACTGAAATTTCAACTGGGTCATTAATTAACCCTTTTGCTAATGCACGAATTTCATCTGAAAATGTAGCCGAAAACATCAAGTTTTGACGTTTAGCAGGCATTTTAGCAATTAAGCGTTTAATGTCGTGAATAAAGCCCATGTCTAACATGCGGTCAGCTTCATCGAGTACAAGCACTTCAACGCTATCAAATTTAACTGCATTTTGATTATGTAAGTCGATTAAACGACCCGGCGTTGCTACTAAAATATCAACACCTTTACGAAGACGCTGCATTTGTGGGTTAATTTTAACGCCACCGTAAACTACAAATGAACTCACATCAGAATGCTTAGCGTACTCTTCAACGTTTTCGCTTACTTGCAAAGCAAGTTCACGTGTAGGCGTTAAAATAAGCGCACGTACGTGATTGCTTTTAGCTTTAGGACCCGACGACAAGCGCTCAATAAGTGGTAATGTAAAACCCGCTGTTTTACCTGTACCTGTTTGCGCTGCTGCCATAACGTCACGGCGTTCAATAATTGCAGGAATTGCTTGAGCCTGAATCGGCGTTGGCGTTTCATAGCCCTTTTCTAAAACCGCATTAACCAAAGACTGTGATAAACCTAAACCTTCAAAACTCATATAAACTCTCTTTTAAATAAGGCTACATTAGCCAGTTGCGCGCATTATACCTGTAGTAGCTAAGAATGCATGCCATTATTTACGTTGCAGGCAATTGAGCATAGTTTATTAAAGTTAAACCTGTGATTAAGTTGCTTAAAAATGCAAAAAACGGCCATAAGCCGTTTTTTTTTATACTTAATTACTCTAAGTATTAGAGTTACTTAACACCTAACTCACGCAAACGTTCTTGCAAGTAGCTATCTGCCGTGTAGCGCTCTGAAAGCACAACATCTGGATGCGGGTGTAAAAATAACGGTAATGAAATACGCGATTTAGTAGATGCTTTACCCGTTGGGTTAATTACACGGTGAATTGTCGATGGGAAATACCCGCCCGACGCTTCTTGTAGCATGTCGCCGATATTAATAATTAAGCTGCCAAAATCACATGGCACGTCTAACCAACCGCCATCTGTTTTTTGAACTTGTAAACCAGGCTCATTAGAAGCTGGTAATACAGTCAATAAATTAATATCGCCATGGGCTGCTGCGCGAATAGCACCAGGCTCTTCATCACCCGTCATAGGCGGATAATGAAGGATACGTAACAATGTTTGCTCAGAATCGGCAATCATGTCTTTTAAATCAATTGAAAACTTAGCACGCACATCAGCTGGTGCTTCAGCCTGAACCCAGCTTAATAATGTGCCAGCAAATTCACTTGCTAAACGGTAGTATTCACGTACATCAGCCTCAAGCTGGGCAGGAACGCGACCTTTAGGGTACACATGAAAGTACTCTTTAATGTCTTTTATTGTAAAGCCTTTCGCTACTTCTGATACTGAAGGCGGAAAGTAACCGTCTTGAGTTTCTTTAGAGAATAAAAAGTCGTGCTTTTGCTCTGAGTTAAAAAAGTCTTGCCAATTTTTGTAAATAGACTCAACTAAAGACTGTGGGATTGGGTGGTTTTTTAAAACGCCAAATCCAGTATTTCTTAACGATTCAACAAATTGTGCAGCCGCATCGGGAGCTTTATAATCAACAGTAGGTAATTGCATTGTACGTTCCAGTGAATAGGTTGTGTGAAGTGAGTTGCTTTTAATAGTGCTAAATTACTTATATAAAGTAGCAAAGCCTTCATTATAGCGCTATGCGAGGATAGACAAATGACCTCAAAAACATAAGGACATATGTCCTCAAGACATGGTCACCGTCACTTTGCTTGATCAAGATCAACTTATAAAAAAACGTTGAATTTG
This sequence comes from Pseudoalteromonas sp. SG43-4, assembly GCF_014164325.1. Taxonomy (NCBI): domain Bacteria; kingdom Pseudomonadati; phylum Pseudomonadota; class Gammaproteobacteria; order Alteromonadales; family Pseudoalteromonadaceae; genus Pseudoalteromonas; species Pseudoalteromonas sp. SG43-4. Next base: position 28,225 of record NZ_JACJFB010000020.1, read on the forward strand.
CAAGGTTTAGTAACTATCTCTGGTCTATTATTAGAATATATTTTATTTGTGTAAATAAGGCTCCCCATGCGACAAAAAGTATCTTTTAAAAGCGGCGATTTAGAACTTGCCGGCCAACTTGAACTTCCCTATGGTGACGTTAAGTTTTACGCGCTATTTGCACACTGCTTTACATGCGGTAAAGACATTGCAGCAGCTACACGGATTAGTCGTGCACTCACACAGCAAGGTATCGCCGTACTGCGTTTCGACTTTACCGGTTTAGGTAATAGTGATGGCGACTTTGCTAACAGTAACTTTTCATCAAACATTCAAGATTTAGTATCTGCGGCAAATCATTTACGTGAGCATTTTGCTCCGCCGCAACTACTCATTGGCCACAGTTTAGGCGGGGCAGCCGTTCTTGCTGCTGCTGAGCATATTCCTGAAGTATCGGCTATTACAACCATTGGAGCACCGTCAGATGCGCAGCACGTAGCGCATAACTTTGAAGCACACCTTGATGAAATTAACGCAGAAGGTGAAGCTAAAGTTAACTTAGCTGGTCGTGAATTTACCATTAAAAAGCAATTTATTGACGATATAGCCAAGTACGATAAAAGCCACATAAGTAAACTTAAGCGCGCATTATTAGTAATGCACTCCCCTATTGATGCGACTGTAAATATTAGTGAAGCTGAAAAAATTTATGCATCAGCTAAGCATCCTAAAAGCTTTATTAGCCTAGATAACGCCGATCACCTTTTAACAAATAAAAATGATGCCGACTACGCTGCACAAATAATTGCAACGTGGGCAAACCGTTATGTTAAGTACGACAAAACTAAATACACGGCAAGTTTAACGGGTGGTAATGTACTTGTTGAAGAAAAAGACCATGTATTTACTCAGCACGTAAGTACAAAAGATCATACTTGGCTTGCAGATGAGCCAATAAAAGTAGGCGGTAAAAACTTAGGCCCCGATCCGTATCATCACTTATTAGCGGGGCTTGGTGCCTGTACGGCCATGACACTACGTATGTACGCTACACGTAAAAACTTACCACTGGAGCATGTTAAAGTAGAACTTGATCACACTCGCGATTACAACAAAGATTGCGACGATTGTGAGCAAACAGGTAACCTTGAAGCCATTACTCGTAAAATCACTTTACGTGGCGACTTAACAGAGCCTGAGCGTCAGCGTTTACTCGAAATAGCCGACAAATGCCCTGTGCATAAAACACTACATAACAACCCAGTTATTGTAAGTGAACTGGTAGAATAACTGCCGTAAAATTAAAATAGCGCAGGTCACACTGCGCTATTTTAGATGGACAATAAAGTAATCTCACAATCTGAGATAAAATATAGAGGTTGAATAATAGGTACGACTCTAGTAAATTGTTAGTAAAATTATATAACCAAGGATAGGTATAAATAGTATGAATAAAAATACTTACTATGAGCGCAATAACTTTTCAATTTACGAAGTAACAAACAAAACAGGTATCGAGTTAACTTTATCTGAGCTGAAACAAATTGAATTAGCTATGCTAATTACCCCAAAAGCATTAACAACTTTTATTAATATATTGCACAACCCTGCTAACTTAGATGAAAAGAAAAAAGAAAAATTCGAATCAATTATGAAACAATACGGTTTTGTTAATTCGGCTAAATTTGAAGCAACACGAACATTTCTTATTCGCCAAGCTCGTAAACTAATAAACCTTATCGGCTCCATGCTTTTAACTCCTCATAAGCTTTATAAATGCGCAGGGTTTGGCGATGCTACTTATTATGACAGATATGGGATTATAGGGTTTGGTAAGAGCTTTTTCGAAGTAGGAACTGACAGAAAAGTTGATACTATCGTTCACGAGTTTAGTCACGCGGTATGGACTTCTGAAGATACAGCATATAACGCTAGAACAGCTATGAAAGAGCTTAATATAATCGCTCGAAACGCACGAATAAATCAAAACGCCCAATATAGGAAAGAAATTCTATCCTCTTCATACGCATTTGAAAATGCAGTACGAGCAGCCCAATGAAAAAAATTATTATTTCCATAGTTTGTTTAATAAGTTACTCATCTCTTGTTAAGTCTGAAGAAGTTAAAGAAAGCCCTATCGCTACCTCCTCTTTCACTTTTTGTCATCTAGATACTAAGTGTACAACGAATATTAGACTAGCTAACACAACCCCGTATCAAGTTAAGCTAAGCTCTCTCGCTTTTAATGAACAAGGAATCGATTTAAATTCGATGTATGTATTTGAAGAAAGTAGATACTACGATTTAAAAGAGAATAATTTAGATACAGGTATTTCAGAGCAACCCATACAGGGACGCAGACGTGCCTACAAGCAATTATCATCATTAGAATTCGAGCCACTAGAAGTCAAGTTTATAGAGCTAAAGGGCATAGAAGAGAGGTTTGCATTAGAGCCAGGGAAAAGGTATATGGTGGGAACACTTACTCCATTTGTAAACTTGTACATTAATGGTAAGTTTGCCGATATCATCACAATTAGAACAAACTATTCACTGTTAACAATGCCTACAGAAGATATGGAAATAAAAGAACGACCAATAAAACAGTTTGCTACACCGCAAGGGTAACCTGCAATAATATACATGCTTTGTTTAATACCACTCAAAATTCTGCGTCAGCTTAAACCTTTATATATCAAGCCAGCTTAAAGTTGGCTTGATTATATCTTGCCTAATTATCTAAAAACGCCACTACTTCTTTACTCATTCTATCCACCATTTTGGTCCGCCATCATACATATAGTTATGGCGTGATTTTTCTATTAGTGTTTGTGTAACAGGAAACTTATCCAACTCTGAATCGTTTAACAACACATTCGCATCAGCTGGGTAATCACTACCGCGAAGTGTAAGTACGCGAATGCTTTTATTGCGCGGGATCAACATGCGGCGATGATCGAGCGTAATAATAGTGCTAACTTCGTTTGGATAAATAGAGCCATATAATGCGGAAATATCCCCGCCATTAGAATGCCCAAATAAGGCGAGTTTTGTAAAGTCGTACGCTGGGTATTTACTCGCTAGCTCATTAACTAAAAACTTAAGTGTTACTACGCCACGGTGCCAGTTTTCCATGCGAGTGGTTAAGTAAGGCTGCTCACGATTAAGGTAAGGGTCGCTTTTTAGTTCGTGTGCAACGGCTACTGTTAAATATCCACGCTGATTAAACGCATTACTAACAAACGTATATTCATTATGGCTAATCCCATAACCTGCGTTAATGAACGCGACAGGGCATTTTACTTGCGCTGTACACTTAGCATTGTTACTTGGTAATGTAATATTGATAGGAATAGTGCGATCGCGGCTTTGATCAGTTATAACGCCATCGTTTGCATAGCTTGTTGCGCCTATTACTGATGTACTTAGAGCTAGTGCGCTTAATATAAAAAGCTTTTTAAGTGTTTTTTGCATATTTAAACTTATATAAATTATTGTTTTTAATTAAAAATAACTTTTACTTTATAGCTTTGCATTCTCTATTGTCAAACTATGCGATAATAGCCGCCATTGTTTAAATATATTTAGTAAAAGATCCAATAAATGAAATCATACAATAGCATTCAAGAACGTATAGAAATTTTAGAAGACAAACTAACGGCAATACATGACGAAATCGAAACACTAAAAACCCCTGCTAAAAACAACAATGAACGTATTATTTTTAAGTTTATTGAAACAGGCAGCACAGGTAAAACGAAGGATTTTGTTCGTGAGTTAGGTATTAAATCACCACGTGACGGTTTGTTTTCATCAGGTGACGTTACAAAACTAATTAAAGATGGCGCTGAAGATATTTCACCTGCGTTATTAGAAATCGCAAGACAGCTTGCCAGTGCACGTAATAAAAATGGCCCTAGCCGTTAATTACGCAGTCACGCAGTATCTAGAAGCCCAGCTAAGCTGCCGCTTCTAGATATGTAATCATATTAAACTAAATTAATCACAAAGCTCTATATTAAGGCTGGTAAGCAAATTAAGTGCTTCGAAGCGATCAAACTTAGCATTCGCTAACATATTATTATTCAAATCTATATTAAATGCTGTCGCACCTACAAAATCACATTTTGTTAGGTTAGTTTGAAAAAACTCACTATCGCGAAAATCTGTTCCTGTAAATTCACTACCGCTTAAATCAGCATGTCTAAAATCAACATTTTTGGCAAAGCAGTGTGTTAGTTTGAGGGCTTTGAGGGTTAATTCAAAAAAAGAACTATTACTGAGCTCGCAATAATTAAAGCTCACCGGTGCGTTAATACTAAGCGCTGGCCAATCCACGTCAGTCCATTGCAGACTATTTAATTTACAGTGGCTAAAACTTACATCTTCAAGCGAGCTGTAGTTCCATTTTAGTGACGATAAATTACAGTTTTTAAAGTTGCACTGTATAAATCGGCAATTTTTAAACTGCCCGTCTGAAAAGTCGCAATCGGTAAATGTGCACTCTTCAAACTCAGAATTTTCAGTTAGTTGCTCTTCGTGCTGCAAAGCATTAAATTGCTCGTCGAAGTAGTGATTATTATTTGAAATTGACACTATTAACCTAGTTTTTAATGGGCATAGACGCTATTTTTAGGTAAATCTTTTTTAAGCGCAAGCACTGCAATAAAAATCAAAGCAAATAGTGGAAATAGCGCTAAACAGCCACCCACAAAAGCTAAAACCCCCGGCATAGTACTTTTACGCTTACCTATTTTGTAGCTAATTACAGCAAAAATAGGAATACTCAGCACAATAAAAAAAACTAAGAACTCACCAAATAAGGTTGCATTGATCGACATAATAATTCCTTTTTCGTCTGTTCGGTTAAAATACACTCTGCTGCAAATTTAACCACAAAAAAACCCTTAAGCATATAACTTAAGGGTTTTTAAATTTAGCTCAATAAGCTAAACAAAAATTACTCTTCGCTAGGTATCGATTTTTCAACAACACTAATTGCAAGCTCAGCTAACGAATCCATATTAGGCTTACTAGGCGCGTTAGTTAATAAACACGACGCTTGTGTTGTTTTAGGGAAAGCAATAACGTCACGAATGTTATCGGTACCACATAAAAGCATTGCTAAACGGTCAAGACCAAATGCTAAACCAGCATGTGGTGGTGTACCGTATTTAAGTGCATCAAGTAAAAAGCCAAACTTGTCTTGTTGCTCTTGCTCGTTAATACCTAAAATTCTAAATGCAGTTTCTTGCATATCTGCATTATGAATACGTACCGAACCGCCACCCACTTCGTAGCCGTTTAATACCATGTCGTAGGCATCTGAAATAGCCGCAGCTGGATTTGCTTCAAGCTCACTTGCAGTAATATCTTTTGGTGCAGTGAATGGATGATGCACAGCATGTAATGTGCCTTCGTCATCTTCTTCAAACATTGGGAAGTCTACAACCCAAAGTGGTGCCCAACTATTAAGGTTAGTGATTTCTAAGTCAACACCAATCTTAACGCGCAGTGCGCCCATTGCTTCATTTACTGTATTGCGCTTATCGGCACCGAATAAAATAATATCGCCAGACTGTGCATTAGTACGCTCAAGTAATTTTGTGATTACGTCTTCGCTTAAAAACTTAGCCACTGGCGATTGAACACCTTCAGCGCCTGCAGTGTGGTCGTTTACTTTCATCCACGCCATGCCTTTAGCGCCGTAAATACCAATAAACTTGGTGTAATCGTCAAGTTGTTTACGAGAAAGCTTAGCGCCACCCGGTACAGTTAACACAGCAACGCGACCTTTTTCGTCGTTAGCCGGACCTGAGAAAACATTAAACTCTACGTCTTTAACTAAATCTGCAACATCAACTAATTTCATTGGGTTACGTAAATCTGGCTTATCAGAACCGTAAAGGCTCATTGCCTCGCTGTAAGGCATGATTGGAAAATCGCCTAAATCAACGTTGAGCAATGTTTGCCACATCTCACGGATCATTTTTTCAGTCATACCACGTACTTGATCAGAGTTCATGAACGAGGTTTCTATATCTATTTGGGTAAATTCTGGTTGGCGATCGGCGCGTAAATCTTCATCACGGAAACATTTAACAATTTGGTAGTAACGGTCAAAACCCGACATCATCAACAATTGCTTAAACAACTGTGGAGACTGTGGTAAAGCGTAGAAACTACCTTTATGAACGCGGCTTGGCACTAAGTAATCGCGTGCGCCTTCTGGCGTTGCTTTAGTAAGTACAGGTGTTTCGATGTCTAAAAAGCCGTTTTCATCTAAAAAGCGACGAACAAAGCTGCTTGCTTTAGCACGTAATTTAATACGGTCACTCATTTCTAGACGACGTAGGTCTAAGTAACGGTATTTTAAACGACGCTCTTCTGAGTTTACTTGGTTAAAATCAAGTGGAAGCGGTTCAGAGCGGTTAATAATTGTAAGCTCAGTACCTAAAACTTCAATTTCACCTGTTGCCATATCTTTATTTACTTGGCTATCAGGGCGTGCACGTACAGTACCTTTTAGCTGAACACAAAATTCTTGGCGAAGTGTGTTAGCTGAACTCATTAACTCTTCAATGTCAGAGTCGAATACAACTTGTACTAAACCTTCTCTATCGCGTAAATCGACAAAGATAAGTCCACCAAGGTCACGTCGTTTGTTGATCCAGCCACATAGTTCAACTTCTTGATCTACGTGAGTTTTATTTAGCTGTCCGCAATATATAGAGCGCATAGTTTTCCTGTCAGATAAAAGGCTTAAACGGTTATATTTATTTGTTTTAAGGCGTGTGATTTAAAAAACAGGTCACCACAATACAAATAAAGCCGCTAGCAATCTAAAAATAATCAAATTAAGCCCTGCATTATACTCAACTAACATTAAGATGCTAGGGCGTGTGCCGCTTTTGCCCCTGAATTTACAGCAGCTCGTTTTGTTATTTGCTACACTATCGCCACTTTATAATAAGGCGCTAGTTTGTATGTTATATATTGGATGCCCGCAGTGGTCGAGTAATGCATGGAAAGGCAATTTATTTTCAAGCCAATGTAAAAACGCCGATATGCTTAGCCAATACGCCCAACACTTTAACTCTGTTGAAGGTAATACCAGCTTTTACGCTGACCCATCGCCAAGTACCGTATTGCGCTGGGCAAACAGCGTACCCGATGATTTTAAATTTACGTTTAAGTTTAATCGTCGCTTTAGCCACGAGCTGCACCTAACTAATGTTCAAACCGAGCTCACTGATTGGCTTAACTTGTTCTCCCCTATTTTAGAAAAAACCGGGCAAATCATGCTGCAATTACCTAAAGCATTTGGCCCTGGTGACTTACCCAAACTCGCCCAATTTATTAGCCTGTTACCAAAAGAGGTTAATTACGGTGTAGAGGTACGTCATACTGCGTTTTTTCAAAAGGGTGAAGCCGAAATTGCGCTTAACCAATTATTAATGGCAAATAACATAAATCGTATATCGATGGATACTCGCGCCCTATTTGCGGTAAAACCAACAACCGAAGCGCTAATAGATGCACAGCAAAAAAAGCCCCACTTACCGGTACATGCAATAGCTACTGGATCAGAGCCTATGGCGCGCTTTGTAATAGCCGATTTACAAAACGACTATAAACCCTTTTATAAACCGTGGCTAAGTAAAGTAAAACAATGGCTTGATGAAGGAAAAACGCCCTATGTGTTTTTTCATACGGCAGATAACCGAGAAGCGCCATTATTAGCAAGGCAGTTTTGCAAAGACCTTGGTTATGATCACAAAGCATTAAACCCATTTACTGGCGAAAAAGAAGCCCACCAGCCAGCACTTTTTTAAAAGTAAAACGACAGAGAAATAATAATGAGTAAATACGCACATTACTTTACCGGCTACCCAGCTAACATTGTTGAGCAAGTATTAAGCCTTATAAATAACAACAAGGTATGTGACTACTTACTTAAAAAGTATCCGCAAGCACACACTATTACCAGCGATAAATTACTTTATAACTACGCAACCGAGCTTAAAAAACAATATTTAAAAAATGCGCCACCATTTGGTCGTGCGGCGTTTAAAAAACAAGGCGACATGGTGACCAACGCACTCGGTACACATACGTATCGAATGCAAGGTAAAACCCGTAAACACGATTTAGCGATAAACAGCGACTTGCTCCGCGCTCCCGAGCCGTTATTAAAAGCGTTAGTGGTACATGAGCTCGCCCACTTTAAAGAAAAAGACCACAACAAAGGTTTTTATCAACTTTGCTGCCATATGGAGCCGAGTTATCACCAGCTAGAGTTAGATTTAAGAATTTTTTGTGTGGTAGTCGCAATGGGAGAAAATCCTTATTTAAAATAAGGATTTTAGCGTTACTTAAATGAGTATAAATAACGCCATACTTAAGTTAATGTTTCCTTTCATAACCAAACGCCCATACCCAGTCTTTTATCCCCGTAAGCAGCTCACAACTTAACGCCAGCCCTTAATAAAAAAGTTTAAAACTACATAATTGCCCTACATTTGAGAACTAGACTCTTAAAAGTTAATTTAATCTTTGGAGTTTTTAAATGATGAAAAATACCCATGCCATTTTACTCAGTGCCCTGTGCTGCTTAACCTTAAGTGCCTGCAACGAGCAAAACAGCCAATCACTTGAACAATCAAACCTCAATGATTTTACTCTAACCAGCTCAAAAGTAAGTGATGGCGGTAATTTGCCTATTACTTATACATGCGATGGGCAAAGCATTAGCCCCCCACTTAACTGGAGTGGAGCACCTAAGGCAACCAAATATTATGCGTTAATTATGGATCATAAAGCGCCAGAGGGAATGCATTGGTATTGGACCATGTACAATATTGCCGCCGATAAAACACAAATTAAAGCGGGCGAAACCCTCGGTGAAGTAGGCTCTAATAGCGTAAACGATTTAAACCAATACGCGCCGCCTTGCTCTAAAGGTCCAGGTGAAAAAAGCTATACTTATACTGTGTACGCGTTATCTGCACCGGTTACCTTTAATAGCGATACAAAGGTAGATCGCTCAGCATTACTCGCTGCTGTAAAAGATATTACGCTCGATACTGCAAGTATGACGGTTAAATACTCGCGAAGCGCCAGTAGCGCCGAGCACAAACCTAATACAAGACCAAAACCAAATGAGCAACCAAAGCCTGATAAATCATATTTAACCGCTAACGTAAAATCACCTCGTTGCGATGCTATTACACAATCAGTAAGTCATGCAGGGTTTGATAAAAGCGTATCTGTTACGTGCGATGAACAATATGCTTATATTGTCTCATCTACTTATCCTGATCATGAAGTAATGACTGGTATTACAGGTACTAACGAGCAAATACCCGTTCCAGCTAAAGACTACGCCGCACCTATAAAACTAAACCCGAAAAAAGCAAAAACAATAACAACAATTGATGCAGCCGTAGGTGTTGCCGTTAATGGCGTACCAATATACGACTATTCTTCGCAAGGTGAACTAGACGTAAATAGCTACGATGAAAAACACGACACTTTAGCACTCGGACAGTTAGATATATGTGGCGGACACGCAGGGCGAGGTGATGACTACCATTATCATGTATCGCCAACGTGTATGATTGACACAATGAAAAACCAATCAAGCGATGCCATTATTGGTTGGGCTTACGATGGTTACCCGCTGTATGGTAGTAAAAACCCAGACGGCAGTGCAATTGCCAAAGGTGACCTTGATGTATGTAATGGGCAAGCCGACGACACATTTGGCTACCGCTATCAAACATCAGCTACGCCGCCGTATATTATTCAGTGCTTAGTAGGTGAAGTAGATACCGCAAAATTACCAAGAGTGTCACCACTGAGTGGCGATACTCAAGGTATAAGAGCCGACTTACGCCCGCCACAAGGAGGCGTTAAAAACCTAACGCACACAATCTCTGAAAACGGCAGCCGTACAATGAGCTACTCATACAAAGGCGAAAACTACTTTACTACCTACAGCCCTGCATCACAGGGAAAAGACTGCTATAGCTTTAAACAAAAAACCATCAGTAATAGTGGCAAAGTTCAAACAGGTACATTTTGTAGAGGTCCGCAACCAAATCACCTTACTCCAACAGTCACTAAGCAAAATACAAATCCTGCCATTACGGGCAAGCATAACTTAAAACTAGAAGCATGGGCTGATAACTGGTTTACAGCCTACATAGGCGAGCAGTTACTTGTTGAAGATTCTGTACCAATAACCACAGAGCGCTCATTTAATGCCGAAAGTATTACGTTTTCTGCAAACTACCCTATTGAGCTTAATTTAATAATTAAAGACTTTAAGCAAAACGACACTGGGCTTGAATACATCGGTGCTAAAAATCAGCAAATGGGTGATGGCGGTTTTATTATGCAACTTACCGACACCGATACAAATAAAGTAATTGCGGTAAGCAATAAAAGCTTTAAATGCGAAATACTTCACAAAGCGCCGCTTAACAAATTATGCGAAAGCGAAACAAACCCTGTAGCGGGCGAAGGCGCTTGTACGTTTATGTCAAAAGAAGCACCAACTGACTGGCTGCAAAGTAACTTTGACGATACGAATTGGGCTAATGCAGTAGAGCACAACTTTGCCGATGTAGGACCAAAAGACGGTTACGACGATATTAACTGGGATGAAAATGCAAAATTCATATGGGGCGAAGACTTAGAAACCGACAACACCCTTATTTGTAAAGCAATTATTGAGCAACCTCAATAAAAGGTAGTAATTATGTATTTTTTAAAAAAATTAAAATGGCTAATGCTCGCGTGTATTTTAACAAGTATGAGCGCTCAAGTGAGCGCCCATGTATTAAAAAACACAACAGCCCAAGTAATTTTAAGAGACGGGCAAGTTGAGGTTAAAGTATTAACTAATGCTGAGCACTTAATTTCAGCGCTGCAAAGCGAGCAAGCTTGGCTTATGGGCGATATTGATAAGCTTATGCCTACAAACTTAAGTGCAGAGCAACAAGAAGAGTTTGCAAAAAATGCACTTAAACAAAAAACGAGCTTACGTGTAAATCAGCAAGTTATCGTGTTTGAACGCGTCATTTTTACCACCAGCAACAACAACGAAGCGCACGACCTAGAAATTGTTTTTCAAGCGAAGCACACATTTACAACAGTAGATGAGCTTGCCATATCGTTCCCTAAAAGTTTAGGTGCAGTACACGCAAGCTTTGTAAAACCACAATATAAGTTACTGGGTGCTGGCGATACCGCAAAAATAAAGTTCTAGTCCAAATATCAACATATCTAAAAAGCTTACTTAAAAAGGATTTTAGTAAGCAACTCCCCAAATACGCTAATTGTAGGCACATAATCAATATGCAATACTGCTTGGTACGTTAACACATGATTTTTACTATTTGCCAATCAGTGAAATTAATACATAAATTCTTTTTAGCTTTTTTTATCACTAATATCGCCCTTGTTGGGCTTATGTTTGTGTTTATATACATGACCTTTTCGTCAGGGTTTAACGACTTTGTTGAACAAGAAGAAACAAAGCATGTCGCAATGGTTAAGCAGCAACTTATTGAGCTTTATAGCGAATTAGGCAGTTGGCAACCCATTACGCAAAACACGCAATTATGGCGCTCTATTGTAGAGCCACAAAAAAAGCCAGGCGAGCCTAAAACGAATAAACACACAAGCACCCCACCCAAACCAAATAGCAGCAATGCAACGCCCTCTTTATTGTGGGTACACTTACCTGCAGGTTCCCTTAAAACAGGGCAACGTATAAGTTTGTATGATCAAAATAAAAAGGTTGTTGTTGGTAGAGCTAATTTAAACGACAACCCACATATAGAGCCTATTTTATTAAACAATAACGTTATAGGCTGGATAGGTTTAGTCCCTTCAAAACTTGTACAAAGTAGCCCGGCAGAAGCCTTTTTAGCAGCGCAATTTCATAACTATTTTATGATCACGTTACTCGTTATTGTGCTCGCATTTATTATGGCTATTGTGTTATCTCGCCATTTAATAAAACCAATAAAGCAAATAGTGACTGGCACCGATGAGTTAACAAAAGGAAATTTTGCCAGCAGAATAATTCCCTCTAGTAAAGATGAGCTAGGTACCCTATCAAACAATTTTAATGCCTTAGCCCACACGCTTGAGCAAAACCAACAAATGCGGTTTCAATGGGTGTCAGACACATCCCACGAATTAAGAACCCCACTTACAGTACTACGCTCGCATTTACTAGCCGTTCAAGATGGCGTATTTACAGCCGACACAAAGCGCATTAATTTACTCATAAACCAAGTAGATAACTTAAGCCACATTGTTGACGACCTAGCCCAACTAGCACAAACAGATAGCGTTAATTTAACCTATAACAATGCGCGCACTGATTTAATAAGCATTTTTGAGCAATCAATTGAAAACTACACCGCTCGCTTTAAAGAGCATGAATTAAATGTAGATAGCAAAAGCTTAACCAAAGCCGGCAAATGTATAATAAATGGTGATAAAGAACGCCTTATACAATTATTTTCAAACCTGTTAGAAAATACCTGCAGATACACGCATAAAGGTGGGCAAGTAATAATACTTGCCCACAAAAGACCCAATAACATTGAGCTTATTTTACAAGATTCAGCCCCAAGTGTTTTACCAAACGACTTACAAAAATTGTTTGAGCGTTTTTATCGCGTTGAAAAATCTCGAAGCCGAGAGCACGGCGGCTCGGGCTTAGGGCTTGCACTTTGCAAACAAATAGTAGAGGCACATGGCGGTCAAATATCGTTGCACAACTCACCACTCGGTGGGCTAGAGGTAAAAATAACGCTGACACTTTTAGGTTAAAATAATGGCATCACAAAAAATACTTATCGTTGAAGACGAAGAAAACATTGCCGAGGTACTTATTGCCTACGCTAAGCAACAAAATTACGAAACTGAGCACTTTAATAGTGGCAAAGGTGTAGTTAGTTTTGTAAAACAAAACGCAGTAGATTTAATACTTCTTGATTTAATGCTGCCAGATGTTGATGGCATAGAGCTATGTAAGCAAATAAGAGCCTTTTCAAGTCTGCCTATTATTATGCTTACCGCAAAAAGTGAGGAAATAGACCGCTTGCAGGGTTTAGAGATCGGCGCCGATGACTACATATGCAAACCCTTCAGCCCCAAAGAAGTTGTAGCACGCATAAAAGCCGTACTAAGAAGGACCAGCCAGCCTAAAACCAACATCATTAATCATAATAATTTCCAATTACACAAAGACGATTACGAAGCACGCCTAAACGACAAAAGTATTGGCTTTACCGCCATCGAGTTTAAAATATTTTTATTATTTATAAGCCACGTAGGGCGTGTTTTTACCCGCGAAGATATTATTAATAACGTATACAGCGACACAACCGACATATCCGATCGCAACATAGATACACATATTAAAAATATACGAAAAAAGATTAACGACATTCAAGCAGGGCTAAACCCAATAGCAGCGGTTTATAGTGTGGGCTATAAATTTAAAGAGTAGGTTTACTTATTCAAATAAAGCTAACATGACGCAAAAGCGCGATATAAATCGCGCTTTTATTTTAATCACTAACCTGAACACTCATAACTAAAGATTAATAGCTGAGCAGTCGTTGGGTTTCGTTTCACTCAACCCAACCTACGTAAATAGACTTAAAGCCCTAGGCCTGCCATAAAATCATCATCGCCATCATAGACTTAAAGCCCTAGGCCTGCCATAAAATCATCATCGCCATCATCTTGTTCTACTGCGGTAGATGCTTTTTCTTTGTCCGCTTTTTTACGTGCTTCGTTTTCAATTATGTCATCTGGGTCGAGTGCTTCTGCAATATCAAAGTCGTGTAATTTAATGAACTCTGTTTTATCCATCGCTAATTCCAAGTAAAAAATATTTTGCTTACTTGTCGTGAATGTTACGCGGCGGGCTTGCGGGCGATCCATCGTGGTATCTACCGATATTTGCACTTGCTTGTTTATTGCCATCATTTTTGGCTGGTTTTGCGTAATAGACGTATGTAATTGCTCACGCACTTTAGACGTAAAGTCGCCAACAATTTGATTCATCAACTCGCCTAGTACGTTTGATACGTCGTCTGATAAATGGCTATGCGCTATTTCATCTTCTGGCATTCCCATATTGCGCATGTAATCGCCATAAATTTCCATCGCCGCTTGCGAAGTAAAGTTGGTAATTACGAGCCCTGTAAAACCGCCGTCAAATAAAACAAAGCAACCAATATCTGGTCGCATACATGTACGTGTTATTTTTTGCACCATGGCTGAGTAGCTAATACCATTACCGCTGGCTGATGTGAGTACACCTGTCACTGAATGACAAAGGGTTGCTAATATATCGTCTGTGCTGATGACCTTACTTTTGCTCATTTAATCTTCTCTTTTGTACTTATTATTCATAATTCTAGTCAAGCTACTGAATTTATCACTGACTATCCAGTATAAAATGTTAAAATAGCGCCATTATTTACAAAGAGACTGCCTTCGTGACCATAAAAGACAGTATTTATGCCTCTGAGCAACAAGTAAAAGATTTTAGCTTTGACCAAAATGTAGTCGAAGTTTTTCCAGATATGATCCAGCGCTCTGTACCTGGGTATGCCACCATTGTAAGCACTATGGGTAAACTTGCGGGTGAGTACGCACAAAGTAACTCAAATCTTTATGATTTAGGCTGCTCACTGGGCGCAGTCACGCTTAGCATGCGCCGTAACATTCGCACCGATAACTGCCATATAATAGCGGTAGATAATTCTCAAGCTATGGTTGAACGTTGTAAGGTGCACTTACAAGGTTTTAAATCGGATGTGCCGGTTACTGTTACTTTGGGCGATATTAACGAGCTTGAGATTCAAAACGCATCGGTTGTGGCAATGAACTTTACACTGCAATTTATTCCACATGCGCAGCGCCAAGCCGTGCTTGAAAAAATATACGCTAATCTTAAACCTGGTGGCGTGCTACTACTTAGCGAAAAAATTAAAGCCGAAAACGAGCAATGCGATAACCTATTAATTGATTTGCACCACGACTTTAAACGTCACAATGGCTACTCAGAGCTTGAAATAAGCCAAAAACGTACCGCCATCGAAAACGTTATGCGCCCAGATACACTAAGCGCTCACTTTACTCGCTTACAGGATATTGGTTTTAGCCAAACTCAAGTGTGGTATCAATGTTTTAATTTTTGCTCAATGGTAGCAATTAAATAAAGAGAGTCATCCATGTCTCAATGGTTTAACCAATTTTACGCATCTATCGCACAAAGCCCACTTAGTCACTGGCTAGAAACCCTCCCTGCTCAATTAAAACATTGGCAAAACGAGGCTAGCCATGGTGATTTGCCTAAATGGCAAAAAGTACTTAAAAACTTGCCTGAGGTGGCAACTTCCCATGTTGATATTTCTACAAAGGTAGAAATTGGCGCGCCAGGAGAGATGAGTGATGGCGAGCAAAAGCAAGCCATGCATTTATTAAAACGCATGATGCCATGGCGCAAAGGCCCATTTAGTGTGCACGGTATTGAAATAGATACAGAGTGGCGCAGTGATTGGAAGTGGGACCGCCTGCTTCCTCATATTGAGCCATTAAAAGGCCGCACTGTTTTAGATATTGGTTGTGGCTCAGGGTATCATTTATGGCGTATGCGCGGTGAAGGCGCAGAGTTTGTCGTGGGTATTGATCCATCTGATTTATTTTTATGTCAGTTTCAGGCAATTAAACACTACAACCCAGATGAAAACGTACATTTACTGCCACTAGGCGTAGAAGCATTACCCGAGCTTAAAGCGTTTGATACTGTTTTTTCTATGGGTGTACTTTATCATCGTCGCTCACCTATCGACTTTTTAGCGCAGTTAAAAGCGCAGCTTCGCCCAGGCGGCGAACTCGTACTTGAAACCCTAGTAATTGAAGGCGACGAAAACACGGTATTAGTCCCAACCGACCGCTACGCTAAAATGCGCAACGTTTGGTTTATTCCAAGTACCGCAGCATTAAAGCTTTGGATGGAACGCGTTGGCTTTAAAGATGTGCAAATAAAAGATTGCGCTATTACCACGCTTGAAGAGCAACGTAAAACCGACTGGATGGAAAACGAATCGTTAATCGACTTTTTAGATCCAAACGATACAAGTAAAACAATTGAAGGCTACCCCGCTCCACTTCGAGCCATATTAACCGCAAAAGCATAGCTGTTAATTTAACGCCTTTAATACTAAAAAAACGCCTACGGGCGTTTTTTTGTTTATTTAAACAACAAACAGCGGACAAGTGTCCTTGTTAATTATTTCAAAATTACATTTACGCTAGCCGCGACCTTGCAATTGTTGTAAAATACGCGCGTTTCTAAGCAACCCAAAACAACTATTTTGAGGAAAACCTGTGAGCGAACAAAAACAGTCTCTAAGCTATAAAGACGCGGGCGTAGATATCGACGCTGGTAATGCACTTGTTGAGCGTATTAAAGGCGTAGTTAAAAAAACTCGTCGTCCTGAAGTAATGGGCGGAATTGGTGGTTTTGGCGCACTTTGCGAAATTCCTGAAGGCTACAAGCAACCAGTATTAGTTGCAGGCACAGATGGTGTTGGTACTAAACTACGTTTAGCAATCGACTTAAAAAAACACGATACGGTTGGTATTGATTTAGTTGCAATGTGTGTAAACGACTTAATTGTTCAAGGTGCTGAACCCCTGTTTTTTCTAGATTACTATGCAACTGGTAAACTAGATGTAGACACAGCAGCTGACGTAGTGACAGGTATTGGCAAAGGTTGTGAAATTTCAGGTTGTGCCCTAATTGGTGGCGAAACAGCTGAAATGCCAGGTATGTATGATGGTGAAGACTACGACATGGCAGGCTTTTGTACAGGCGTTGTAGAAAAATCAAAAATTATTGATGGCACAAAAGTAGCAGCAGGCGATCAGCTTATTGCACTTGCTTCAAGCGGTCCTCATTCAAATGGCTTCTCTTTAATTCGTAAAGTACTTGAAGTGTCAAAAGCTGATACCAGCGCTGACTTTGAAGGTAAAACATTAGGCGAAACTCTACTTGAGCCTACGCGTATTTACGTAAAACCTTTACTTGAGTTATTCAAAAACGTTGACGTACATGCGCTTTCGCATATTACTGGCGGCGGTTTTTGGGAAAACATTCCACGCGTATTACCCGCTTCAGCAAAAGCTGTAGTTAAAGGTGATAGCTGGCAGTGGCCACCAATTTTTAATTGGTTACAAGAAAACGGCAACATTACTACACACGAAATGTACCGTACATTTAACTGTGGTGTAGGCATGGTTTTAGTAGTCCCTGCTGACAAACTTGAGCAAAGCTTAACAATGCTAAAAGACTTGGGCGAAAATGCATGGCACCTTGGTGAAATTCGAGATGCAGCAGCTGGCGAAGAGCAAGTTGAAATTGTAGGTGGTGCTAAGTAATGGCACCGACTCGTCTGGTAGTTTTAATCTCAGGTAGTGGCTCTAATTTACAAGCCATCATAGATGCCTGCGAACGTGGCGAGATAAACGGGCATATAGCGGCTGTTATTAGTAATAAAGCAGACGCTTATGGCCTAGAGCGTGCAAAACAAGCAGGTATTGCTACAAAAGTGCTCAGTCATAAAGATTTTGACTCGCGCGAAGCGTACGATGCGCAATTAATGAACGTTATCGACTCTTTTATGCCAAATCTAGTTGTATTAGCTGGGTTTATGCGTATTCTTACTCCTGGCTTAGTGCAAAAATATGTTGGAAAAATGTTGAACATTCATCCATCTTTGTTGCCTAAGTATCAGGGGCTGAATACCCACCAAAGAGCAATTGATGCAAAAGACGATGTTCATGGCGTAAGTGTTCACTTTGTTACTGAAGAATTAGACGGCGGTCCCGTTATTCTTCAGGCGCAAATACCTGTACTCAAGGATGATACAGCAGAAACATTAGCAAAACGCGTGCATGAGCAAGAGCATATAATTTATCCTTTGGTGGTCAAGTGGTTCAGTGAACACAGACTTACTATGGAAGCAGATTATGCAGTTCTTGACAAAAAACAACTTCCTGCACACGGCGCGCACTACCCACAATAAAAAAATAAGTGCCCTGTTATTATGTGCGGGCGCTTTACTTCCAACTAGCCTAATTGCAGGCGAATTGACCCAGTATCAAGCTAATTACGATATTTTACGCAAAGGTAAAAATCATGGTGAGGCTGTTCGTGAGCTCAAAAAAACGGGCGACGATACTTATGAACTTACATACCACAGCAATATTGAGTGGATGATTTTCTCTGACTCTCGTGAAGAAACATCAAAGTTTACCTTCAAAGATGGCAAGGTTACCCCGCATCATTACAACATGATTCGTACAGGGACAGGCCCAGATAAAGATTACAAAATTGATTTTGATACAACAAACAAAGTAGTGACTAGCAGCGCTAGTGAATACCCACTTAAATGCGAATGGACTGATGAATTTCAGGATGCTATTTCGTACCAAGTGCAAGTGCGCGAAGGATTGAAAAAAGGCGAAACAAGCTTTTCATTCCCCCTTATAGATAAAAAAGGTAACCGCCGCGACTACAACTTTGAAGTTGTTGAAAAAGAGATGATCTCCTTACCTATCGGTAATGTAGAAGCCATTAAAGTGAAGCGTTTATACGATAACGATAAACGCCAAGCAATTGCATGGTTCGCGCCAGAAATGGATTACATGCTGGTACGTATGTGGAAAGGCGAAAAAGGTATGGAGCAGTTTGAAGTTCAAATGAATTCATTTACTGTTACTGCGCCTACAGCTGTTGCGCCTGCTACAGCACAACAACCTCAAGAAGCTAACTAAATTTAATTAAACCAAAGTTAAGTTAAGTTAAGTTAAGTTAGTATTTAAAATAGGTGGGCTAAATTAGCTCACCCATTTTAAACAATGCAAATTCCCCAGGCTCCATTTTTTGCCAGCGCTCATCATTCGTCAAAGGCCTTGTAGCTATAACTGTTACTACATCGTTTGGTGTGGTCTCTTGTTGAAAATCAACCACCATGTCGGCATCAATCAACGTTGCTTTACCAAATGGCGCACGGCGCGTTATGTAGTGTAAGTTATTAGTGCAATACGCTAAAACAAACACCCCATCGGTCAATAACATATTAAACACGCCTTTTTCACGTAGCGTATGCGAAAGCTTAGCCGCATATCTAAAAACCGACGCCATATTACTTGGTCGCTGCGGGTACTTTTCACGAATTTTGTCAAGCAACCAGCAAAATGCCAACTCGCTATCGGTATTACCCACAGGTCGATAATATTCAGGTTTTAAATCATGATAATTTGAAAGCTGCCCGTTATGAGCATAGGTTATTTCACGCCCCCACAACTCACGAGTAAACGGATGAGTATTTTCAAGACATACCCGACCTCGATTACCTTGGCGAATGTGGCTAATAACCGAGACACTTTTAATGGGGTATGCTTTAACGAGCTTTGCAATTTCAGATTGATAACTCGGCTCAGGATCTTTAAAGGTTCTACAGCCTTTACCTTCGTAAAATGTAATACCCCAACCATCTTTATGAGGACCTGTATTACCACCACGCTCTAAAAGGCCTGAAAAACTAAAACAAATATCGGTAGGCACATTGGCTGACATGCCAAGCAACTCGCACATATAATAGAGATACCTTATAGTTCAATGCATTATAAATTTAAAAACAATTCAACTCCCACCTTGGTCACAGTTTTGGTTGCACATTTATCTTTTGTGATTGCTTTATCATCTATTTTTTCAATTTTAATTTAGTTATTGTTTAACACGATGAGTCAATAGGCAAGCACTAACTACCCTACTATTGGCTCTAATGTGTTTTTTAAGTTGTTTGCTGTTGATTTGTGACCTGTAAATTCGCCCTTTGTTGTTGGAGGCCCTGCTCCCTGATCTTTATGGCCGTGGGTTTCTAAACTTTGATTTATGTCTTTTACTAGGCTTATTAAATCAAGGAGAACTTGAGCCACGTTTACTGAGCTGTCACCCAACCAAACTGTTTTTCCTTCGACCTTTGCTAGTTCGGTGGCTTTAGCGTGGAGGGTTTTTAGTGTGGTTAAGTTCATGTTTTCGGTTGCTTCAATATCTACCTGCTTTTTACTGCCTAGCAATAACCCTTCAAGTGCAATTATTAAGGCTTTTTCGCCGACCACGGTTTTTAATGCGCCCATGACTTCGTTGATTTGATTGCCATCTATTTTTGCAATGTCGTGGCTGTCTATGCTGCAGGTGCGTTCGTGGTAGCTTTGTTCGCTTTTGCGCGCTGTCACGGTGTTGCTGTCGCTGGTTTGGGTTATATCGCCATCAGTTGTGGTGTGCCAGTTCCCGTCGCGGCCTTGTAGTTTGCTGCGGCTGTTTTGCTGCAGTGTTACGTCTGTGCGCTTGTGTTCTGGCACTAGGCTTTCCCATGGCAATAAACTTGTTATTACAGGATGGCTGTTTAGGCCGTCGATATATTGTATTAAACAATGCATGCCTTGCGTTGGTTCGTTTAATAATCCGTGGTCGGATGCTTGCCCCGTGCCGAGTGTTACTTGCTGAAATACGGGCACGGCTAATGGCTCGCCTGTTAGCGGGTTTAATAGCTGTACGTCGGCGGCTTTTAACGGCCTAAATGCGGTGCTGATTGCTGCGCCGCCACTTGGCAGGTCATATATTTTTTCAATGCGCGCCAATTGCGGTAGGTGTTTACGCTCGCTTAGCTCTGGAAAGTAGCGCTGTATTAGGCGTTTAATGGCTTGTTTGACCATCGTATGTGCATCCTGTCGTTGATTAGGGTTGTTTCAGTTATGTGGCGGCCGTTTATTTGTATGCCTGGTCTTAATTTTGGTATGGCTATTAGCTCGCCGGTTGTTGAGCTTTTGGCTGTTATTGTGTGCTCTGGAAAGTCGTTTATTGCTGCGAGCGGCCAACGCGAGTCGTGCCAGCTGCCGACAAATATTTTACCGTCGGGGCGTTGCTGAAATATAAAATCGTTAATGCCCCACACTTTGCCTATTTGCCTAAGCGCTTCAGTGCCTGTGCCGCTGTGATAAAACGCGGGTGTAATTTTATTTAAATAATCTGCACTTTCAGGTGTTACAAACTCTATAACCTGCTTTGCAAGCTCGCTAAGCACAGTTTTTATTGTTGCATGGCGAACTGCAAGCGGTGCGGGAAAGCTTAGCGCACCGAGCAGTTCGCGACAGGTTAAATACCAGCGGCCGTTGGCTTGATGTTTTGACTCTATGACGCCGAGAAAATACGGGATCATATTATCTAGCGTATAGCCTAAGTGCAGCTCGACTAACCCGCTTGGCTCTTGCTCTGCGACCACTTCAAATTTTGCGCGGCCGGTGCTGGCTATGTCGAGCTGCACGGTCTTGTTGACTATGTTAGTCACTGCACTGCCGCCAATGGTTAGGGTGTTAGATAGGCGGGTGCTCATGGCCCTTCGACCTCGTTAAATTTATTTTGTACGTCGTCGTTGCTGGTTGTTGCTTGCGGCTCTGCGTTTTCGGTGGCCTGCTCGTCTAGCTGCTGTTGCTCGCGCTCTGATACTGACTGAACCTCTACGAGTTTAAATGTTACTTGCCACGCTCGCTTGTCTTCTATTTCTGTTGCGTTTACATTGCCGTCAAATTTGGCTTTGCGTATTTTATATGCGGCGGCTAACTCGTTGTTTACTGTGTAAATGATACGTGCGCCGTTTTCGTCCAATGCTTTTGCTTTGCTTATTAATAAGGCTAGGCTGGCGCTTTCGTTAAATGGGATTTTAGTATTTACGGTTAGCGTGCCCGACTTTACACCTTGGTCGCTACTTAGTGAAAAGCTGCCAAGGCCTGACATGTCGCCGCCGGCTAATTTTACGCCTGCGTTTACGCGGGTTTCAAACCCTGGCACGTTCCAGCCGTCGAGTGCTATGCTCATAATACCTCTTTAATTTTATTTAACTCGCTTGTTTCCCCTACAAATAAGCACATTGCCCAATACATTTGGTCGCTGCCTTTGCGGGCAATTGAGCCGCTTAACTGCTTGGCGCTCCCTGCGGTAATTAATTGGACATCGACCCCACTGCTTTTTGCTGTGAATTGTGCTTGATTCAAGCGCTGCTCGCGGGCGGTTTTTAGCTCTGCGGCTTGGGTTAGTGCATCGTCAATGGTAGTTATTAATTGCTTGCCGCTGTCGTTCGCGGCCGCTAACTCAGCTGCTATTTGCTTTTCGCGCAGGGGTCGCCAGTTTTGTAGGGCGTTTATTTGCCACTCTAAACTTTGGCCTTCGTACGTTATTAGTTTGCTTTGCTCTAACGTGCTTTGGCTTTGGCCGTATTGCGCGCAGGCGATGAACTCGGCGATTGGGCAGTATTCATTTATTGTGGCCAGCTTGCTAGCTAGTGCGACGGGATCATTTGCGCTAACGGATATAAGCAGCGCGTTATATTGTGCTGGTTTATCTGGGCGCGAGTCGTCGCTTATTGCCGATGCAAGCTGCTGCGCGCCCTCTTGCATTGAGCAAGGGGCGGCGGCTTGGTGGTAGCATAGCGCTACATTATGCATGCTTTAAAGCTCTAAGAGTTTAAGTGACTGACCAATAATAGTTTCCGTAACGTTATTACCCATTACAAGATCAGGGGCGGTTAAGGAGTACGCTGAATAAAATACAGCACCATTTGTACTGCCATTGAAAACACTTAATGAGCCAATGACTTGACCAGATATATAAATACTTCCACATGGGTAAGGGCAATATTGATTTGATGACAATATACTCACTCCCTCCCCTAAAACTTCTATTGTTAAATTTAGCTTTATATTTAGCGTTTGTGTATTTTCAGCTTGCCCAAAAATATTTACATTGTTTCCTTTTATTACTAACTTTCCGCCATTAGTTGGCCCACCTCCTGATGGTCTAATGCCTATATGTACAAAACCATAACCGGCAAACATATTGTTGCTATTTAATTCAATGTTTACGGGTTCATCACTTGGGTGCTGATCTGTTGTTATTACAACATTATGCCCTTTAATTAATATTTGCTCATCACATACTAGTGGGTTTAGCTCTGTGTAACCTTGCGGTTTTATAAAGACCTTTGCATTATTCGGCGTTGATTCAATTGCAGCTTTAAGTGTTTTAAAAGGAAATCCACTGGTCCCTGTGGCCGTTGAATCATCTCCTTCAGGAGAAACAATTAAAGTGACATCCATTTTATTTTTAATTGTGCTCTGTACTGACTCATTAGCTTGAGCAACACTTTGATTTAAGTGCTGCACGGCTTCATTCACTGCACTATTTATTTCGTTAACATTATTTTCTACTGCGGCTGTTAATTGCTGAGCAGCTTGTGCGACTTCTGCTAAATGTTCAATTGTTTCAGTACTCATATATCACCTTTGAATAATTGATTTACATATCTAGTATTAGATTTAATGGAACTAAGGGTATTTGCGACTAATATTTTTTCATGTGCGGTTAGCCTAGGGCTGTAATCAAACATCCAGCTCTGAGCTGGTATATTGATTTGTGCTATTTCTGCAGCAGCGGCGAACTGCAAGACAAATGAACGGTTATGCACATTATTTACCCC
Source organism: Pseudoalteromonas sp. SG43-4 (assembly GCF_014164325.1). NCBI lineage: Bacteria > Pseudomonadati > Pseudomonadota > Gammaproteobacteria > Alteromonadales > Pseudoalteromonadaceae > Pseudoalteromonas > Pseudoalteromonas sp. SG43-4. Next base: position 51,852 of record NZ_JACJFB010000020.1, read on the forward strand.
CGCCCTTTTACGCTGAATTGGTATGTAGTCTAATGCTAGTAATGTGCCGTTATCTGTTACTAAGCCAACCCAGTTATAATCAAAATCGCCCACATATTCCTCAAGCACTACACCCCACGCAACGGTGTTATTATCGATAAAGCCGTTTTTATCAATATTGCGTCTGTGCACAATATTTGAGGTGGGTATTGTCTCGTTAGGATCACGAACTGCGGATTCATTTAAATTAGGAATATAAGCAAGTACGAGTTCTTTAACATCCAAACCTTTGTTTTCTAGCACGCACTGCGTTATATAATTTTTACCTGCATTAGTTAAAATTCCTGATTTCATAGTTGTTCCTTGGCAAAGCTCACGCTTCGTTCTTGATTGATAATTGCTAAATGAGTGGTACTCATAACGTTATGAATCACATTTAACTGCACTGGGAATAACGGCGCTTTATGGCTCTCATTTTGTAAATACGTAGCCCCTAAGCTTAAATACACAGGCGCTTTGTTATGAACTGAAAACTGATAACGGCGACATGTTCTACCGTAAAGCGAGATAATCTCTGGCAAAAGTTCATTTACGTTTTGTAATGTTGATTCACTTAAATCTATTGCAATTACATCCCAGTCGTAACCGTCTATTCGTTCTCTTACTCTCAATACCTCTATATCTAAACGCCTAAAAATGGATTCAATCGTTGCAAGTTCTCCGGCATCAATTGTATTGACCAGTGCGTGCTGTACGCGCTTGCGGTAGAGTTCCAACGGTTCACTATTTAACCGTTGTGTTAACCGCTCCCATGCTAGCAGCCCGAGTATGGGTTCTTCGTTTTGCAGCTCATCTTTTTGCTGCACGGCCCACATAACGTAATTGCGCGACTGGCTCCAATACCCTGTTGCGGCTTTTACAAGCTTTTCGGCGTAGCCTTTGTTTAGCCATGTTGCTATTTGATTAGCCATTTGCGGCCTTTGTTACTGTTAGTGATGAAAGTACTGGCAGCCAGTTGGCGGCTGTTATGTCGTCAATGTCGAACTTGATTGATTGCATTTCACTAAATTGCGCGTGGCACTCTGCCGCTAATTGGCTAACGCTAAACACGCATTGGTGCGCTACGCGGGTGGGTGCATATGCTGCATTTTGCCTGAATGCTGCTTGTATAAATGTTGTGAGCTCGCTTTGTATATCTTCGCTTTGCGAGTGCAATTTGTATGTTGCTGTTACATTAAACCCAGAGGTTGCCATTGCATACACTATGAAGTCGTCGCCTAAGCCGTGATGCCCTGCAGCTCTTATGTGCTGATTAATTGCGCCCAGCAAGGCGGTTGGTACTGCGCCTATGTCTAGGTATATGTAGGCGTTTGCTGTGCCTGGGCCGCGCGGCGCTCCGGTTTGAATGTAGATGTTATCTATTGGCACGCCAAAGCTTGCAATGATTTGTTTGTACACCGCGTTAATGTGCCAGCGGGCGGCAGTGCCGAATACATTGCGAATGCGCAGGCGGTAATGCTCTGTGCTTTCGGTGTCTGTTCCTGGCTTTATTAGCCAGCCTTCGTTGTTAGTTACTGTTACGCCTTCTTGTTGCTCAATAAAGTACCGGTAAGCGTTTGCTGGCAGGTTATATGCGGCGCCCTCTTCTTGCGCCTGCGCTAATGCGTACGCTGTGCTTTGGCCTGATGCAAAGTGCACGTCTTGCATTAGCGTTAATTTATATACTTGTTCGCCTAACACGTCGGTAGCAACTTGCGCACCGGCAGTAATTGAGCTTTCGCCTGCGGTGTTTTGGCGCGTGAACGTGAGTATGCCCTGAGCCTTTACGCCCGCTTGAATAAATACGTTGCGCGCTGGGCCGTGCTTTTCAATTAGCGCGTCGCGGCTGGCGGTCATTATAAATAGGTTTGCCCAAAGCGCTGCATTAAACAACCATGTAGCCGCTTGGCCTGCGAGCATAACTGCTTTAAATGTACCCATGGCAATGGCCGCCGCGCCCATCGTTGCAATGAGTGATAAAAAACCCAATACACGCAACGCAATAAGTGCGCCTTGCCATAATTTAGTTACCACTGTTAAACCCATTGTGAGCGCACCACTTGTTATCAGCGCCATTTTGTACAGGCCCATCATGAACATGACCACGCCATAAATAGAGATAAGCGCCACAATGCTCACTACAAGTGTTGCAATCACACTGGATAAAATCGGAAAGCGCTCAGTTAAAGAGACGATACCCGCAAAGCCTGCAGCCAGTAATTCTATAAAGGGTTCCACAACGGGTAGTAAACGACTGCCCATTGCCGTAGCTGACGCATTAAACGAACCGCCTAATCTATCCCAAGGGCTGGCAATAATATTGGCCATTTCAATTGCTTTGGAGCTGTCTTGCACGTTTTCAAAAACGGTGATGCCGTCTTTTAGCTTATCGACTTTGGTACTCAATACATCAACGGCTTTTGCACCTTGCTTACCAAATATTTGAGTGAGTACATCGCCACGCGCTACAGAACCCAAAGAGGATAAGCGGTTATTAATACGTCCCAGCACTACGTCTATTGCTAGCATGTCGCCGTTATCTGCGGTTAATTTTATGCCTAATGCATCTTGTGCTTTACCAATGCCTTGTAATAATGAGGCCGCTTGCGTGCCAGCCACAGAGCCTGATTTAGCAACCAGTTGCAGTTCACCCACTAACGCGAATTGTTGAGCTGAACTTAAGCCAATATTTGTCGCGGTCGCTCCAAGGTTTGAAAACGCGGCTTGCATTTCTGCACCGGTGGTTTTGTAAAGCTGTACGGCGGTGGCGGTTTGCCCTGCGATTTGGTTTACCCAATTCGCTTTGCCCATTTTATTGGCGGTCTTTTCGAAAATGCCATACATGGTGCCCATATAGCTGGTAATAGTGGCTGCGTCGGCTTTGGTTGCTACCGCTAGTATGTTTGACGTTTTGGTAAATTCAGATAGCTCAAACCCATTTAAGCCGGCAATAGCTGATTGAATATCGTAAGCACTGCGGACGAACTCGGCCGAGTTACCTCCAAATTGAAAACCAAACTTATAGGCTGTTTTAGTCAGTTGTTGCAAGGCGTCGTCGGTAACGCCCAGTGATTGCACCTCGCCCAAAGCAGCAACGTGGTCAATTGCAGGCGCGAGCGATTTAGCAAGGGCGTAACCGCCACCCACGGCAGTGGTTGCGCCGCGCAACATTTGATCTTGTGCAGCGGCAGTTTGCTGACTCAGCTGATTTATTTTAGCCATCACTTTATTAACCGGACCCGTCACCTTATCGATGATGCCGATTGAATAGTTAAGCTTGTCTAACTTGCTGAGCGTGGCCATTAAATTACTCGCTGAGTGCTTGGCATATGCCGTTATTAACAGCTATTACAAAGTTTTCTTGTTGCTGCGTTTCGAGATATAGCGCTTGCGCTAAGCTCTCGTTTGTAACTGGCATACTGCTAAAATATTTAGCGTGGTATGCCAGTAGCTGATCTAACCGAGACCTGCCTATTTGCTTGGCTCGGCTTTCGATTTTTTTACCGTAAAATTAAACTCTGGTTGGTATTCTTCAACAATGGCACCCACTAAAAACAACGCGGCACCCGGTTGCTGTACCAGCTCTTTGAGCTTTTTAGCGTCTTCTTGCACTACTGTGTTTAATACAAAGTTAGTGGCTGGCTGCACTTTGTTGTTTGGCTGCGTCGAATTAATGTATTTGTTGTAGTCGGCTGCGTTTACGTTAAATGTAATTTCGCCTACCGGTGTTTCTAATGTAATTTTTTTCTCGAACGCCATGATTATTTACTCGCTTTAATGTCGGATTGATTTAGTAATGTGTATGTAAAATACGGGCCGTACTTGGCTGCTGATTGGTCACACAAAGCAATAAGCTCGTTAAAGTCATTTGGGTTAGCTAGCACTTGGCAACCTGCAGACCATTTATCAACTTGGGTTGATGTGGCTTTGCTGTTTGCTCGGTGGCAGTTAATACCAAAGTAACCCTGCTGTAGCTCGGCTTGTGGTGTGACTTCCGTGTCTAACTCGGTGTTTTTGTCGTTGTCGCGTAGGACAACAACAGGTTTGTGCTGCACTAGGGCGCGGTATTTGCCCTGGTGATAACCCAACTTCCATACGCTTTTATGCTGCCCTGCAATTAGCACTGCGGTGCCACTTACGTTCATTGGGTTGGTTCGCCAGTACGTTCCTGCGTCTGTTGTAGCTTTGTACTGCTTTAATTGCCATTCGCCACTTTGCTGATACAGCACGCAAATAGCATCGTTAAAGGTATTGGCGCGCGTGTTGTTGTGGCGAATACCTATGATGTTTAGGTTTAATTCGCCTTCAAACACGCGGTAGCCGCAGGCCTTTAAAGTGCTAATCAGTGTTGCGGCAGTTAGTTTGCGAATGGCTTTAGTCATTACAAGTCTCTCACTTCGTCAGATGTTAGGTACGGCACGCCGTTAATTTTTACAAAGTCGGAACTGGTGATCGGACACTTAATTGATGTTGTGTCTTCTTCGCCGCCGTCGGCTTTAATGTTTAGAATTTCATCTAGTTGCGGTAGACAGCCAAACGCTTCAATGTTCTTTTTGCCTGCTGCTACTTCTGCGTTAAATGCCACATCGAACGGCTCTATGCCTTTCCAGCTCCCCGCTTTTGCCGCTTGCGCTTGAACAATTAGCCAATTTTCGTGATCGAGCTTTAGCGTTACTTCGCCTTCTACGTCGCCATCGATAAAGCCTTTTGGTACGCCACGCACTTTTTTAACGGTGCGGCCGTCGGTGATTTTTACGGTTGCTTCGATTACGTGCACCATTGAGTTGCCAATGAAGATATCGAAGTCTTTACCGCCTAGTACTTTTTGCATGTTCGCTCCTACTCTGCGCTATCTAACATGATGCCAACAATGATGGTGTTGGGTGAATCGATTGGCTTAACCTTCAGCACTACCTGCAATGTAGTTGCGTTCATAAATGTTAAGCTGATGCTGTCGTCTTTTGGCGTATCGATTAAGCCCGGAAACTTGTCCGCACCAATGTTAATTGAGCGCGCCATTTCGCGTAGCGGCTTGCCCATAATGCGCTTGCCAAATTCAATGCCGCTGGCGCTGTTGTTTAAGCGGCGGTTTTTAATATTTTGAATAGCAATAATGCGTACGTCGCGTGCTGCCTTATCGACAATGCGGCCTGTTTCGATTTGCTGAAAGTCGCCGCCTTCTGCATCTAGCATGTTTACGTCACCAAAATAAACGCCGTCGAAATCAGGATAAAACTGTGTGCAACTAAAGCGCAGTGCGTCGAGCGCAGCTGTGGTTGAGTTGGTTAGCGGTTTACCTGCTGCATCTACTGGGTGCGACATTAGCGACATTGCCCCCGTAAGTACGCGCATTGGGCTGTCGGCAATAGTGACCGAGCTTTTACATAAACGCCCAGTAACTGCGCCTAGCTCGTCACCAAATAACAAAGGGATAACAGCCGCTTGCGTTGCTACTACGCCGTCGGTGATTGGCTGTAATGCGGTTACTAAGTCTGACCAGTTTTGTAATTCGGTTAGCCCTGGCGCTGCTATTAAAAAGCGCACGCGGCGAGCAAGACTTGCTAGGATTTCAAGGGCTTTAGCTTGATAGCTTTCTACTTCGGCCTTACCTGTTACGGGTGTGCAAATAACAATAATTTCTGGACTGATGTCTTGATCCATTGCTTCGTCAATAAGCGCCATTACGTCGGCGTCGATTGCGTGCGCTATTGCATAACCACTTACTAGGTCGTCGCCGTTGCGCTGCCATGCTTTAACTTGGGTTTTTAATGGTGAGTCGGCTGCGCCAAACTCAGCATCAAAGTCGCTTTGTGCATTAATGGGTAGAATTTTGCCGTTGTTTTCGGGCGCTTGGCCTATAAACAATACGGTGCGTTCTACCTGTTTTGTAGCGCCACTGCCTGTTTGAATGGCGGCAACGGATACTTTACCTTGTGCCATGGTCGTTCCTTTTGCTTTGCGCTACGCCACTTGCATAGCTTTGTTTAAAATAAAATTCATTTGCTCTTTTTGCTCGGCTAATGTTTGCCCCAAAAAGGAGCGGGCCGGTAAATCAATTTTCCAACTGCTCTTACCTGAGCTGCCCTTTAGTTCGCGCAGTAAAAACCCTGCTTGGTTAATACTTAAGTTTGTTGTTATCCATTTAATGCTTGGCCGCTTGCTGCCCTTGCCTTTGCCGCGCGGTATTTTGTAACCCTCGCTTATTAATGCCCTGGCTAAGTTGCGCGTGGCTGGGCCTTCTTTATTTTGGGCGGCACTGCTTTTGGGCTTGCCTGCATCTAGGCTTATGCCCTCTTGGTGGGCGCGGGCTATTTTTCCGCTGTTGCCACCTTTAAAATATACGCTTGCGCTATTTGCGCCGTAGCGCACTTTCATGTTGCGCTTAAGCTTGGTTAGCATTTTCTTTTTTTTGCCGTTGGCGCGGCCTTGCCATGTTTTACCTACTAAATCTGTTTGCCTGGTGATCCGCTCTTTACTGCTTTTGTTTGCTGCACGTATTGCACTGCGCAATATGTTGCGGCGCTTTTGTGGCTTAAGCTGCAAAAACGCTAACTGCTCTTTACTGCGGCCTTCATCAAACTTGAGATTAAGCACGGCTTACTTGGCCATCAAGTGTGAACGCTTCTGCTATCCATAGGCTTTGCTCGCCAAAGTCGTAACGCTTGCCGTTAAATTCAAACGGGCCGTTGGGCACTTGTATTAACTCTATGTCTTCGCAAAGTTGATTTATTGTTAGCTCTACTTCGTTGCTGTTGTCGTCGTTAACGTCGGCGCTAAATTCAATGTCGGTGCTGTCGTATCGCCCGCCATTGTTTTGCAGCCAAAACGATGCAAAAGCACAAATGAGTGCTGCGGGTGCTGAGCAAGGGTTGATGCTAATACCCCCTGAGTAATAAAAGCGAGCGGCTAATAAGCCGTTGCCATTTATTGTTTTGCTGCTAGGCTCTATACGGCCGCCTTCTATCCAGCTGTCGAACTGAGTGCTTAGTGCTAGGTTGCGGCCCTGGTATTCTGCGGTTGCTAAATGCTGCTTAAGCGTTGCTATTTTACTTTTGCTCATAACAGTTCTACCGATAAGTTAGGGCTAAGCGATTGCAGTAATCGCATGGCGTTTATACTTTCTCTTAACCAATGTTCATGATTGTCTATTGCCGCTTGGCTTTGTGCTGTGGCGCTGTCGCGGTGCGTACTCCCAAGCTTGGATACCAGTAAGTTAGCTTTGGCTTTACTGTAAACCGCATCGTTATAAAAAATTACTTGCTGTGCATTTAGTGACTCGCCATTGGTGAGGACTGCGCTTGCTAGTTCTTGGTTAATTTCGCCCTGTGCACGTTTAAGTTTTTCAACTAGTAAATTGCTTTTGCTGGCATATTCTTGGGCAATTGCGTAGTGCTCAATAAAATGGGCGGTGCTTAGCGTTGGGTAATAGCCATTGCCTTCAACTGTTACATTGACGCTTTGTAAATCTGCTTGTGGCATACCGCTTAAGTTCATATTTCACCTGTAAAAATACACACATTAAATTGGGTGCGGGCGCCACTTAGTCACGCGCGTTAAGCAAGTAATGCTAACGTTGTGCTAAGTTGCCCGCTGGCGTTAGAGCTAGTTAGCGGTTCGCTGCTCTGGCTCCGCTGGTTTAATCATTTTTTGCAATTCTTTTAGCAACGTTTTAACGCCTGCTTTGTCGTTAATGGATTGGGCCATTTCTGCAAAGTAAAGCGCGTTGCCTAGGTTGATCTGTGCTTTATTTACTTTTGCAGCTATTGCGTAAAGCTTGCCGCCTACTACTTCTAGCCCTGCCCAGTCTTGGTTTTTAACTACGTAAATTAAGCGGCGCAGGATAAAGCCAATGTCGTACAGGCCTTGCTGCTGTGATTCTGCTAGGTAGTAATTTGCGTCGTCGTAGAGCTGGTCGATAACGAACGCCGCCCAATGCTTGGTATTAAACACGGTTGGCAGTGGTTGCTTTTGCTCGATCATTAATGGCAATAAGTCCATTACTGCATCCCAACGCTTTAAATCAACTAACCAAATAAACACCCACGCCAACACTTTGTTGTGGTGGTTTTGGCCGCTGAGGCGGTATTGGTATATGTAAGCTAGGTAGTCTTGGCGCTCTAGCGCTTCTGATTTGTATGTTGCTTTGTCGCTAATATCGGCAAATGTTTTTAATTGAGCCAAGTCGGATTCTATAGCTGCTGCATAAAGCTGGTACTCGGTTTGCTTGTTTACGATTGCTGGCGCGTTGGCTTGAGTGGCGTTAGCCACTGCCGTTGGCGCTTTATTTTCAGTGCTTGTTGGTACTGCTTTAGCTTTGGCTAATGATTTTTTGAAAAGGCTCATTTAAAAATACTCGCTAATTGTTAAAAAAAGCCGCCTTGATACTAGGGAGAAAGAGGCGGCTTGCTGCTGCTAAAAAACTATTCCCAGCCTGTGCCTGCTTTGTTTGGCAGTTTTACATTGGCTGATTCGAAGTAGGCTACTTTTTCGAGGTCTTCGATGTAGTAACAGTCGTTACGCGATAGGTAGTCTTCTACACGTTTCTTTTTTGGGTTGTCTTCTACGTGGGTGCGGGTTGAGCCTGCTTGCACGTAGTGACTTAGGTTGTCGAAACTTGTTACTAAAATGCCGCGCGATGGAAAGAACGGAATTTTATAGCTGGCTAAGCCACCATACGTTTTAATGATTTGCTCAAGTTCGATTTTGGTTTTTTCGCTTGGCGTGTGCGACTGCTTTGCATACAACTTGTTTTGGTCGTTTGCTAGTAGTTCGTCGCCAATGATGGCAACCATGTTTACGCGCTTGTGCTCTGGTATTGCTTGCAGTGCGTCGAACACGGCTTGGTCTAGGTTTTCGTAATCGCCACCTGCACCAATGCGAATTTCATCAGCGGTTGCGCCTTCGCTAACTGCGCGCTCTGGTGCGTCGCGGCGAATGAGCTGCAGCCAGCCAATGTTTACGTCTTGCAGCATTGTGTTAGTTGTAATGTTTGTAAACGGTGCGGCTGATGTGCCATGAAAGCCGATTTTAATAATGTCGAGTGCAATTGCTTGGCGTACGTGATTGCGATAGCGCTGATGGAAGTCGGGGAACTTTGACCACTGATCCATTTTTGCCCATGACAAATGAATGTCGCATTCTACTGGGTGGCAACGGTATTCGCGTTTTGCTAAGCCTGCAACGTCGCGCGTTTGACGCTCTTTGTCGTCGTCGGTTTCTACACCGGCACGCCCTGTTACGCCACCATCTACGCTCATCATTACCGATTGGCCTACGATGTCGTCTACTAGTGCGGTATTAATTAATTGTAGAAACTCTACCGAGTCGTACGTTGCGTCGTATAGGCGCTGCTCAGTTGTTGGCTCTACGTTGAACTGCTCGTTCATTGATGCTACGCCGTAGTTGCTGGCCATGCCTGCTAGTACTGCGACAAATAATTGTTTTGTTCTGGTTTTCATTTTCGTTCCTGCGTTTTGCTAAATTAAGTTAGGGTGCGGCAATTACAAGCAGTTGCTGTATTTGCCTTCGTCGCCTTCGTGTTCTTCGTCGGCGTTGGTTGTGTCACCCGCAGGTGTTTTTAATGCTTTGGCAAACTTGTCGCTAAGCTCTTCAAGTGCTGTTTTTGTGCTTGATAGCTCTTCTTTAAGATTTTTTAGCTCGGCTGACTCTTCGGCTGGCGGGACGGTTTCTTCTTCACCTTCTTTAGGCGCTGAAAACGCATCAATCTTTGCGGTTAGTCCGTCTAGCTTTTGGCCAAACTGCTCAAGCGGTGCGCCGAGCGCATCTTTTAACGCATTGGCTAATTGTGTTTCGTTCATGTCGAGTTCTTCCTTAGTGAATAGTCGTTTGAAAAAGGTTTTTTTAGGTGTGTCGATAGGCTCACATGACCCTAAGTCAACGGTTAATAAAGAGACTTCCGTGTCGTCTGGCTTGCTCTTACTACTGAAATGAATACGGTCGGTGTAGCAGCTTGCTGGATAGTCGGTAACTGCTAGTCCGGTTAGGTAGGTTTTGCCAGTGCCCATGAAGTCGCGGCTAATTTCGATGCTAAAATATACGGCTTGGTCGGCTTTGTTTAATGCTACAAAACCTTGATTGGGTGCGAGCACGGCGTATAGGCACACTACGCCTTCTTCGTTTTCGTATGCTTCTACACTCACTACGTCGCCTAGCATGCCTGGTATGTCTACGTTGTGCAGGTTTTTAGCGGCCCAACCTGACCAGTTAAATTCGTGATCGAGGTTTATGCGTGCGCCATATTTGCGCGGGTTATAGGTTTCTACTATGTCGGCTACGTCTTGCTCGGTTATTTCGCGGCCGTCGACAGTCATGCCAACAGCGGCAATTGATAATGGTTTTGTGCGTAGTTGACCTGGCATATAAACAAACCTTTTAAATGTTTTTTAATTAAGCTTTATGCTTTAAAGTAACTGCAGTTTGCACCCTCCTTTTAACCCTTTCCAACTGTTTAACTTCTTGAAATTCCTATATTTAACTTTTAGGAATGGATAGGTTTTTAACAGACAGATTACGCGCTTTATTACTAATACACTGCCGCCATGGATTAATTAATGTGGCGCAATATGAAGGCTAACTACGGACCAGACGTACGCAAAAAAGCACAGGATTTGTATGTTGTTGAGGGCTATACCTATGAGGAAATAGCTGACTTAGCAGGCATGCCAAGTGCGCGCAGTATTAGGCGTTGGTCTGAGGCTGATAACTGGGCTGACATGTGCCCAACGTATAATGCCGAAATGGCGTTTAGTCGCCGCATTAATTTGTTAGCCGATAAAGACAATAAAACCGATGCTGAATATAAAGAGCTAGACTTTTGCACGCGCCAGCTGTGTGCGCTTAATAAAAGCAAACTTGCGCCTGCTCCTAAGCAACGTGCTAACAATGACGATGCGGCCACTAGTAATAATGCCGGTAGCGGCAAAAAGTCGAAGAAGAAAAAGAAAAATGATTGCTCTGGCATTACGCTTGAAATGCTTGACGAGCTTAAAGATAAACTGCTTTATCCCCACCAAAAACATTGGTTTGAAAACCAAGATCACCGCGCCCGCTTTATTTTAAAGCCCCGTCAAATTGGGGCTACTTTTTACTTTGCGTTTGAAGCCTTTTACGATGCGGTTATTAATGGTCGCAATAAAATATTTATATCGGCAAGTCGTGATCAGGCTGAGGTATTTAAAGCTAATATTGTGGCGCTGGTGCGTGAACATTTTAATGTTGAGCTAACCGGTTCACCAATGGTGCTAAATTTGGCTGGCGGCAAAACAGTTAAGCTTATTTTTAAAAGCACTAATGCGCGCACTGCACAATCGGAAAGCGGCGACTTATATATAGATGAAGTTTTTTGGATCCCTAAATATAAGAGCTTGCGCGGTTTGGCGCAGGCTATGGCAACGCATAAGCATTTGCGCATTACTTATTTTAGTACGCCGAGTGTTACGAGCCATGAAGCGTATGACCATTGGAATGGTAAGTGGTACCGCAAAACTAAGGCGTGTAATGATCCTGAGTTTGCGATTGATGTTAGCCATAAAAGTTTAAAAAATGGCAGGCTTTGCGAAGATGGCATTTGGCGACAAATGCTTACTGTGTACGATGTGGTTACCAGTGGGTTTGACCGCATTGATATTGGCGTGCTTGAAAACGAGTACAGTGTAGATGAGTTTAACAACTTGTTTATGTGCAAATTTATTGATGATGCGCACAGTGCGTTTAACCTTAAGCAGCTTATGAACTGCGTGGGCGACTCTACCAAGTGGCCTGACTTTGATTTAGATTACGAACGCCCTTACGGGTTAAAGCCGGTCGTTATTGGTTTTGACCCTGCGCGATTTGGCGATAAGGCGAGCGTGGCTATTTTAAGTGCGCCGATGAAGCCTGGTGAAAAGTTTTTGCTGCTTGAAGCAATTGATTTGAGCGGTAATGATTTTGAAGCGATGGCCAGCGAAATAAAGCTGCTTACCGAAAAATACAACGTTGTGCACATTGGCGTTGATACCACCGGTATTGGTTACGGCGTGTGGGAGCTTATTACTAAGTTTTACCCTAACGCTGAGCCGATACATTACAACCCTATTATTAAAAACCGTATGGTTATTAAAGCAATTAACGTTATTCAAAACCGACGCCTTGAGTTTGACCAGGACGCGGTAAACATTGCTAGCTCGTTTATTAATATTCGCCGCAAAGTTGTTGGCGACCAAATTACGTATGCCACTAACCGCACAGCTACTACGGGCCATGCCGATATTGCGTGGGCAATTATGCACGCCTTGTTATTTGAACCACTGGACGGTAATGCCCACAGCCGCCAAACATCTGTAGGAATTGCAGCTTAATGAAACCACGATTACAAGTAAGCAACGGCCAAGCGCCTAATTACAACCAACGAACTGCGGTAACTGATGCGTTTAGCTTTGGCGACCCTGAGCCATGTTTAGATAACCGGCTAACCGATTACGTTGGTGTGTTTAGTGATAGCAATGGTATTTATGCGCCGCCCATTAGTTTGCAGGGTTTAATTAAACTGCTGCGCGTTAATGCACAGCATGGCCCCATTTTGTATTTTAAGCGCAACATGATTTTAAAATGGTATAAGCCTAACCAGCTTTTAAGCCATCAAGCATTAAGTAAATTTGGCTTTGATTTGCTGTGGAGCGGCAACGCTTATTTGCAAATTATTAGAAATTCGTTTGGGCAAATTATTAAACTGCGTCACCTGCCTGCGCTGACTATGCGCTATACGAGTACGCGCGGTGTGTATGCGCAATTAAGCAACCGTAGCCATGAGCCTATTTATTTTAATGCTGGCGAAATTATACATGTAAAAGAGTACGACCCGGGGCAAGGCATTTACGGTATACCGCAATATTATGGCGGCATTCAGTCGGCATTATTAAATGAAGATGCGACTTTGTTTAGGCGCCGGTATTACAAGAACGGTGCGCATATGGGTTTTATATTTTCAATGGCTGATCCTAATTTAAGCGCTGAAGATGAGACGGCATTAAAAGATGCAATACGCGATAGCAAAGGCGTGGGTAACTTTAGAAGTTTGTTTTTTAATTTCCGTAGCAATAAAGCTGATGCTGAAAAAGCAATAAACATTACGCCAGTTGGCGATATATCAACTAAAGATGAATTTGAGCGGATTAAAAAAATTACGCTTAACGATATGCTGAGCATGCACCGCGCGCAAGAAGCGCTAAGCGGCCAGTCGTCTGGTGACAGTGCTGGCTTTGGTGATTTAGATAAAATTACCCGCGCCTATTACAACAACGAAGTGGTGCCACTGCAGCAAGATGTTTTAGGTATTAATAATTATTTGCCTGCCGCGCAGCATATTGAATTTAAAGAGCCTGAATATTCAGACCTTAACCCAACACCCAAGGAAGACACATGAGCTGGATAGATATAGTTGAATTTATAAAACAGTGGGGGCAGTTGCTTATGTTGAGCTTTTTAGCGGCGGCTATACAAATGTATTTAAGCCGTAAGGTGTTTACGTTTTTTCATTATTTTATGAGTGTGCTAATTGCTGTTTTTGCGGCTTACTTGGCGGCTATGTTTTGCGAGTGGCGGCAATTTGATGAAAGCTTAAAAACGGGTGTTATTGGTGTAACCGCTTATGCGGCCCCGCACATTTTAGAGGGGATCAATAAATTTATTGAAACGTTTAGCAAAGACCCAAAGGGCTTCATTAAATTAATTAGAGGTGGCAAATAATGGGCTGGCTAAAAACACTGGTTTCATTCATCACTGACCCAATAGCCGACTTAACCGGCGGCTATGTTGAGCGCAAACGCATAGCGGCAGAAATGGCCGCCGATGTAGCGCGCGCTGAAAACAATTTTAAAATTGCGCAGTTTGAAGCTAAAGCAAGGCGCTGTATGCAGGCCGAGCAAAACGACGCTGATTATGACTTGTTGGTTTTAAAAAACCGAGATAAAACTATAATGGATGAAGTGATCATTCTATTCTTTTTGGGTTTGTTTGTTTGCCACTTTATACCTGCCATGCAACCTTACATGCATAAGGGCTGGCAAGCTATGGGCTATACCGGCGCGCCCTGGTACTTTGAATTTGTGATTGTAGGCATTGCAGTTTCAACCCTTGGGTTAATGCGATTGTTTAGGGCGTTTTGGGGGAGCAAGAGCGGCAATAAAAAAAGCGCTAGTTAGGAGCTAGCGCTTTGGTGTTTAAACTTCTTCTAGGAGCAAATCACTTGTTAATCTGAATGTTGAGCCTTGCTGATTTCCTTTAGTAGATTTTGCTTTTGCACTATAGAGTCTAACCGCTTTACGTATGCTTGACTCAAGATTCTCTAGCTTTTCACCAAATATCTGCTTGCTTCTAAATTCACGAAATGCCTTTTCATCTTCTTCTGTTAACTCCAAATAAGTATCATCTATGATTAAATCAAAATTAACGTGAATCTCTTCATCTCTGGATCTAAAGTGATATTTAATAACCGATGTTCTTGTCGGCTCAGCGTGCTCATCTAAACCTAATTCATTTAAAACGTACTTAATAAAATCTAACATTCCTTAATCCATTTCTAATGCATAGTAATAGGTACATTAAGCTAGCTTTTTTAATTAACAAAGTCTACTAGGCCAATCTAACTCTTTAACCTCTTCAACTTTACCTGCAACAACTTCAAGACGCTTAAGTGCCCTTGTAAAATTTGGCCCAGGCACACCGTTAAGTGTTGCTGCATTGGTCTTGCTAATACCGCGAACTAAGTAATCACTGAGTGCTGCTTTTATATCTTCACTGGTGCTTTTGCCAAACGACAAAAGCACATCTAACCGCTCTTGGCTTTGTGATCCTTTATATAAATATTTCACAATTTATTTATCAGTTAAGTGATAATAAAATAATGATATTTCAATATTCGATAAATCACCAATTATTTGAGCTTTTAGTTGTCACTTTATGTCCAACATTGTCACACTTTTGACACTGCGATCCTTTTTAACTTTCTTTTAGATCCTTTAGTAATAAGGGCTAGCCAGAAAGGGCTTGTCACTGGGGGTGTCAATTGAACGCATTTTTTGCACGAAAGCGGAAGGCGAGGAGGAGTGAATTTTTCAGCTTTTTTGGTTCTTGGCGAACTTATTTAGAGCCAAACAATTATTTGGCTCTTTTATATAAAATATTTATGACTGTTTTTGTTCAAATAACTTTCGGTGCACTTTCATGTATTCAAATTGTTTAGGGGTAAGGCTATAAATTTTATTTAAATTGACTCCCCAATTATCTAAAACAGTGGGGCTAAGTTTATTTGAAACTAAGATTTCACCATTATCAGAGAACGATATAAGGTAAACATCAAAAAGTTTATCTATATGTGGGGCTAATAATAGACCGTTTTCGCCATCCATTCGCTCCTCGTCCGAGGATTTACTCCAAGCTTTGATATGACTCCCAATTAGAATGCTTGGTGTCTGATCTTTTACACCGGTTACTACACATCGAGCATTACAAACATCTGAAACTAAAGCTTTAAAATAGTCTTGCCCCCGCCTTACATTAACTTTTGTTTCAGCAGTTGTATTTTTTGGCTTGTTTTTTGGGGTAATCGAATTACTTTTACTTTTAGAGGATATATAAACGTCAAAGCAATTGGGGTTTGAAAGGTCTCGTTCTAGCCACACTAAATCTTCATTTTCTAATAGCTTATTTAATTTAAGTTTACGACTTAATATAGATAAATTTAATCTATATCTACCGTCTCTTTTTCTCTCTAAGGGTATGTTAAAAGGTTCGCCATCCACTAAAAGTGTAATTTGAACTTTTTGACCTTCGCTGAGGGGGGTTGGATGTAAGTAACTAACAATATTTAAAGGTATACCAGTTGTTTTTTCTTTAATCAAAGTAGTGTCAACGACTTTACGCATAACATTTTCATTCAAGATGGTCCATGAATGAGCTTCGAAAGGAAACACATATTTTTGAATGTCGTTTTCCAGAATATACTTTCTTTTACTATATAATTCCTTTGCATCGTTGCCCAAGATGCTTAAAAGATACTTTCCGGCTTCTAAGGGTAAAAGTGATGAATAAATTTCACAAAAGTTTTTATCCTTATTGATCACTTTTGGTTTGCATTTATCATAGTACTCATTATAAAAAACATCCGATATAGAGTCTGATGCAATTGGTTTTTTTAATTTTATTAATTGTACGTCAACCCTTCGCCCTAATTGCTTCCATCTATCAAATGTTCTTGCTGCAGGTCGTTTGCTTTCATAGACTTTTTTAGTTGCAATAGCAACATATTCGAAAGTAGAACCATTTTTACAGAAAAATATATCACCAACCTCAGCTTTTTCTAGTGGAGACCAACCCGCATTATTTTGTTTTTTACCGTCTTCATCTAAATACGGCAGAGGAGCCCAAAGAAAACTATAGTCTTCAACCTCTTGATAAGTCTCGCCAATATTAACCCAAAAATAATTCATTTCCACCGCCTGTTGCAGATCCCTGCATAAATGTTTATCTAACAAATAATAAAGATTTAAAATAACATGGAAAATATCGGTTTCCTATTAGCTTTACATTTGCAACAAATTAAACACTGTATATAATAACAGTACACATTAATAGGTTGGATAAATTATGGCGCGGGTTACTTGTCCAAATTGCGAAGCTAAAGCAACAATTACTTCACGCGAAAAGCAAAGCGCCCATGTAGTGAATTTATATTGCTCATGTACTAACACAAAAGAATGCGGGGCGACGTTCCGTATTACCCAATCGTTTGATCACTTCTTAAATCCTCCGGTGAAAAACATCCAAGAAATGGCTGCAGCGCTGATTAAAAATTTACCTCGAGAACAACAACTAGAATTAACTGGGTTATAAAGCTAATTCAAACCTTTAATTCTAGATATTAATGCCAACAGTTTTTTTGAATGCTTTCTAAATACTTCAGCACCCTTGTTGTCATTTTCAGTAAAGGCAGCGTATATCTCACTTTTATTCAATACATAGAGAAATTGTTTCCTATGATTTGTTTCAATAAAGCTAAGTATTTTTTCATCTTGAAAGTTATAACAAAAGATTGCCGCATGCTCCCAAACTAAAATAGTGTTTTTAAATTCGTCTCTTATTGCTTCTAAATCGAATTTTAGATGAGGTGACGCTGAAATTACCCTATTAAGCGAAGTTTCAACCTTAAAGTGAAGATCAACAAAGTAATTCTTTACAGCTAGAACATCTATATTTTTGATATTTTCCCTAGCTATTTCTGCATTTTCATACTTAGCAATATTACTTATCAGAACTAATAAATTTGATTGATTTAAAGGAAATTCTTTTTCAAAGGTAGGTAACAATTCATTTTTAAGTCTATTTAAATCATGAAACCCCCTATGTCGTGTATATTTTAAGTATTCTTTTACACCCAGGCAAAACGCAAGAACTGCAATTATCCCTCCTAAAAAGCTACCAGTATTGCCTAATTTTCCAGCCAATTCAGGTGAAGCAGTTAAAATAGTTATTATTGAAGAAAAAACAAATATAAAAAATATAAAATATAAAATTGGTTCCCAATATGGAGATTTTAAATCGTCCATGTACTTACCTATCTTTTTTATCATTCCGTTAAATCCAATTTTACAATTGCTTATCTATATAACATTCAGCTGTATGAAAAGTCTATGGATTTTAAGACATAAAAAAGGCCGACATCCCATGTCAGCCTTTTTAGGATTTGATGTTTTAACTATAAAATAGTTACTTTTGAAGTCAGTTGCTTTTATGGTGTTTGTAAATAAAATCTGTTTTAAAGCTTTATTGCGAAAGATAACTTTTAAACTAGTAGCCAATTTCATGAAAGTAAAAATCACATTCGTGTGCCTGTGGCGTGTTCATCGATTTACAAATGTCACATACTAAATATTCATATATCTGTGTATCAAGACCAAAGCCTCTTGTTGTCAGTATATAAGATTGTTCAGACTGTCCACATTTACAACTTTCTTTGCTAATTTTTACTAATTTATTATAAGATTTTGGAAAGTATTGTTTTAGCAAATAACAATACTTTAGATCTCTTAAAAGTTCTTTTTCTATATCAAGACAATTTATTAATACAAAGCTATCTCTTATATCACTAAATATTCCACGAAGGTTGTCTTCACAACCGTTTGTAAACTGAGTAGTGGCCAATACCATTACACCGTGACATTTAAATTTGTCAAGAAGCCCTCTATTAAGTGATAAGTCATTTGCAGATACACTTTTTTTGCTTTTAGAGAAGTTTTTACAGCTTACAAGCCATCTATACCTGACATTTTTATTTACGATTGATGGCTCAGATACAATTAGATCACAGCCACCATCAGGACCGATTGAACCATTCTTCTCGATTATGAAGCCAAATTTAGATAAGAATGCTCCACAGAAATACTCAAATGTCTGTCCATCCCCTAACTCACTAAAATCTATAATCACAGATTAATACCCAACTTAGCTTTTATTTAGACGATATTATACAATTAAGCCATTAGATCCAATACCCACCAGTCATTATCGCTGATTGCTGATGCACTGCCTTGTTTAACTAAAGTAACTAAATCCCAATCGCCAATAGTGACTAGACCATTTTGTATATGGGTGCTATTTAGTTTATTGCGCCCATCAAGCTGCGCGTATTTATAAGCAAGCTCTATATACTCGCGGGCTTGTTGCCAATGGGCCTCGGTTATGTGCCAGCTACCTGCTTTTTGGGAATATGTTTTAGCCAATGACTCAATAGCTAAGCGCTGATCATGCTTTATTTGTTCATCAATATTTAAAACTTGAAGTTGGCCGTCTCTTATTTGGTAAATTTGGCCGTTTCGGCTGATCCTTTTTCCGCTATTTAGATCCTTTATTACTTCATCAACATCATTTTTTGAGGTGCCCATCATATCAAGTAACAACTCAGCTCTAGACCCTACGGCTATAGGCGTACAGTTATTACCACTAGTCCAAGATAGGTCGGCTGCGCCGACGTTGGTGTTATCCTTAGCATTGAGTTTTTCGGCTGTGCCTTTGAGTTGCCTTGTCCATTCTACTAGGCGAGTTTTAAGGCTCGTTTCGGTGGTAACGTTATAAACATTGTTAATCATGCGGTGAAGCTTTGACTCAATACTTACATTGGTAACAATGCCTTTTATGCGGCGTACTACTTCGGCGTAGTCGTTGCCCATTTGTGTGTCTTCGTACATTGATTTGAAGTTAGCCGCACGGCCTATACACATACCGCCTTGGAGTTTTACGTAGTCTTTCCAGTTGGCAGTATCTGCAGCGTGGCGAATAGGCTCTATGGTCTCGTCGCTTATTACTTTGCCTTTTGGCATGCGCCGTAATTCACGATACACGGTAACGCTTGGTGAACCCTGAAATTGAAACTGACGAATATTCCATGTACTAGCCCAGGCTAAAACGGGGTTAGCTTGCTCTTGCAGGTTTTCGCCTGTTTCTGCATCTTCATGGTCGCTTAATTGGTAGCCATCAATATTTTTACTGATGTATTTAGCAATGTAGCTGGCTGCACTGCCCTTGCTTTTATCCATTTTTATAGCGTCAAAGCGTGGGCTAAAAGTACGATAAAATTTACTGGGCGCTTTGGCTTTTTTGCCTTGGCTTTTTTTAAGGCCCCACTCGCGGCGCTTTTGTTTATAGGTTTTAAACAGCTCACTTTTTTTAGTGCCTGCGCGGTAGCTTACACATTTCTCTACAGTTTTAATGTGTGTGCCGTGGGTAATTATATCTACCCATTCGTTTACTACTTTTGCGCGGGTTTGCACAGGGCCGTAATAATCGTAAAGCTCTGCTTTGTCTTCTTGAATAAAGTACCAACGCAAAATAGCGTTCACTTCTTGTAGTTTATTTTTAGGCATAAACAACATCATGTGCCAATGCGGGCAACCGTCAGCATGTGGCTCAACTACGCGCACACCAAAGTATTTAAGGCCTCGTCGGTTTAACTTAGAACGAGCACGCGCCCATGTTTGCGTTAAGTAGTTTTGTGCATCTTTTGGGGTTTCGCCGTGCCATTTACTTGAGTTTGCATGAAAACGTGACGGGCACGTAATAGTGTAAAACACACCTACATAGCCCATTTCGTCGGCTAACTCTTCGGTTTCGCGTATGCGTAACATTAACTCGTTACGGCGGTTGGCAGGATTTGCCATACCGTTTTTTACGGCTTCAATTAAACTTATTACGTCGCCGTCGCTGCTTTGCAGTTCCATCATTTCTAGGAACTGGCGGCCACTGGCTTGTGCAAAGTTAAATTCGCGCTGTGCTTGTTTTGACGAGTAAGGGCTAATGCCACGGCGTTTAAACTTTTTGCTTTTTTTATCGTGGTATAAATCTTTACCTACTTGGCCTGTGGCAATTTCGAGTAACTCTAAAAACTGGCGGCGAATAGTTTTTAATTGGCGAGCCCACCATCTATCACACTGCATTTTAAGCAGTGCAATTTCGTAACACTCGGTGGGTAGGTTGTCGTCGCGCATGGCGTAAAATGGCACATTAGCGCCTACAGTTTTGGCATACGTGGCTATTGCATCGTAGGTTAGCGATATTATTTTTTCGTACGGTAGGTGTTGGTTTTCTTCGCTTACATCAAGCGTTATTTGCACGCACTCCATAGCGAGTGTGCCTGCGTGTTTTTTGGTTTTTTCAATACCGCTTAAAATATGCCATGGCAATGGCATATTTTGAGTAATACTAAACAGCACACCAAAGCGCGGTTTTAAACGGGCAATGGTGCGGCGCAGCCATGTATTAGCGCGGTATTGGCTACCCGCCTTTTTTTGGTTGTAGCGGTCTATGTATTTACGGGCCATACGACTTTGTAAAGGCACTGGCACATTTTGCAAGCCACGCGCTAAAAAGTTGCGGTCGTCAATATCGCTAATAGACGAAATTAAACCCTTAGCTATACCAGATAGTCTAAGGGCTTGTAGGTCGAGTAGCTTAGGGTTTGCCATTTATTCGGTTAACTCTATTAACGCAGGTTCTCCATGAATTTGCGCGGCGTCTAATGCTGCTTGCATTTGGTCGTAAACTGGCGCGTATTCAATGTGATCAACCGCAATTAATTGCACTACTGGCATTAAGTCAGTTAGGCAGTTTTCACACTCCATCAGCATTGCAACAGTTGGGCGTTTGTTTAAATTGCGAATAGTAAAGTTGGCTTGGTCGATAGCGTGATTAACAATGCTTTTAAGCAATTGCTGATTTTTAGATAGATCTTGGTCTTTGATTCTGTTCATTTTAGTAGTCCTTTGGGATTAAATTATTGGTGTAGATTTACTGAGAATGTGTGGCTGTGTGCGTAGTTTCATTACTTCACTACTCCAAGCGCCGAAAATATTTTTCGGAACTCTGCGGTTCTATCGCCTAGGTAAGTAATAAAACAGCCTTTGGGTGCGCCTTTTTTTACATTGCCTTGTGCATCGTTAAAATGTGTACGGCCATCAATAAAACAACTTAAACCTGCTTTTAATAACTTTTGGCACCATGCCTCTGAGCTATTAACAAAGGTAATATTCATTGCTTCTTTAAAGTTACCTTGTGCGTATTGGTCTAAGTAGTAATCAATCCAATCGCCGTTGCTGGCTATGTCTTCGGTAATGCAATGGCCACGGTACTTGTTGTAACTAGGATCGTTACATATTTTTTTAACGCACTTTGGTTTGCAAGCCTGCTCTCCTTTATTGAATGGGTGATTTAACCAAACAGTGTTTGCTATCCAATTTCGTGTTAATGCATCATCATCTTTGGTTAAATAACACGTTGCTTTTACTGACTCGTTAGCCACTACACAACTTGCTGGGTCTAAATCAATAACCGGAAACATTTGGTGCACATACTTCAAAACTTTATCGGGCGTGTAAAATTCAACATTGCCACTATCTTGATTGATTAGCTGATCGGGAGACATCGCTATTCCTTAGTGTGTTTGTGAATCAGTTTTTGACTGTTTAACTAAACGCGGAACAACATCAAACTTAGGCGGGGTTCTTTCGAAGTTTTCGCGGCCAAGTAGGTTGGCGTCGGTAAAAGCGGCAACAATGTCTTGTAACGCTAAAATGCCTTTGCGCACTGCATCACGCTCTTGCAAATTAAATTGATAAAAGCTCATTTCTATATGGCGCTGTTTAAGTC
Source organism: Pseudoalteromonas sp. SG43-4 (assembly GCF_014164325.1). NCBI lineage: Bacteria > Pseudomonadati > Pseudomonadota > Gammaproteobacteria > Alteromonadales > Pseudoalteromonadaceae > Pseudoalteromonas > Pseudoalteromonas sp. SG43-4. The sequence goes on from NZ_JACJFB010000020.1 coordinate 74,061, forward strand.
CTGCAGCAATACACACTAATTTTCGTTGTTGATCAGTTAAAACGGCATTGAATAAATAACCTGGTGTGCGGGTTCTATCGCTCATTAATGCTTTTATTTCGGCAAGGCCTTTTGGTATGTGACGCCCTTTTACCGCTTTTAATGGGGCTGGTTGTGCGTTATCGGTTTGTTTAATAAGTGCGTTAGCCATGTTTATACTCCTTGTGGTTGTTGCTGTGGTTTAGATAAAGCTTGTGTTTTTAACCAGTACACGGCTTTTTGTATGGTTTGGTTTTCGTTGCCTTGGCAGTAAATAGGTAATGGCAACTCACCAACAAAGGCTTGTAAGCACGGTTCAAATTCAACTGATTTACAATTAACGGCGTCTTTAGTGCTTATTTGGCACTTAAGTAAATACTCAGCTTTAGTAGCTAAGTTAGGTAATGCGTTATACATGTTTTGGTCAAATATTTGGTATGTGCTCATTGCTTTGCTCCTAATTTACTTATTTGTTGCCGTAAATTTCTTGAAACTTCTCGCCGCCCAAACGCATAAACTCTTCAATATCGGCTTCAAGCCATACAACACGGCCACTCGATATTTTATGTGTTTTAGGAAACTGCCCTTTTTCCATCAACCTGTATAACGACGAGCGATGTAAGCCACACTTTTCAGCCACATCTGCCGGGCGTAAAAAACGGTCGTTAATGCTAATAACTTCGCCACGTAAGTTAGTACGGTAAAACTCGGCTGTATTTAGATTACTCATGCTGCATCTTCCTTTTTGCTTTTTTGATGATCGGCTAGTAAATCGTTTACCGATATTTCACCGTTAGTTAGTTCTGAAATACGCGGAATGTATTTCGCTGGAGCTTGGCTGTGTCGATTCACCCAGTTCCAAACAGCGGTTTGTTGAGTACCCAAAAGACGAGCTAATCTTGTTTGCCCACCGATTAGGCTTACTGCTTTTTCAATAGATGACATATACACCTCACAATTGATTACTTTAAGTAATCTTATGATCCCTAAAAGTGATTGTCAATTTAAATTATTACTTTAGGTAATCAATAAAACCCGAATAAGTAATTTGACTGTGATAACTTAAAGTTGTGATAATCTTCCTAACAGATTACTTATAGTTATTAAATTAATTAAGAGGATTAATATGGATATTGCAAAAAGAGTAAAGGAACGCCGCACAGCTTTAGGGTTAACCCAATACCAACTAGCTGATCTAGTAGGTACAGCGCAAACCTCTATTCAAAAAATAGAGCGCGGAGATACAAAAAATCCTCGCAACATTGAAGCGTTAGCACGCGCACTAAAATGCACACCTGAATTTTTACAGTTTGGGATTGCTGATAACAAAGACACCAACAGCAATGTATCACCAGGGCCAACAATCAAAGCCACCGCCCCACTTATCAGCTGGGTTCAAGCCGGTGCTTGGTCAGAAATAAGTGAAATTAAAGCTTATGACGCAGAGCGTTTTATGTGTCCTGTTAATTGCAGTGACCTAACTTTTGTTTTAAAGGTGCAAGGTATTAGCATGGAGCCAAAGTTTGAGGAGGGTGATTTAATTTTTGTAGACCCTGAAGCCGAATGCATCCACGGTTCGTACGTAGTAGCCCGCCTAGACGACGACAATCAAGCGACATTTAAACAGCTAATTATCGAAAACGGCCACAAATTCCTAAAAGCCGCCAACCCCAACTGGCCCGAGCAACTAATACCGATTAATGGTAATTGCACGTTGGTGGGAAAAGTTATATTTACGGGTAAGTCACTATAATTTATTAAATTTCAGGTATAGAAAAGCCCGCATTAAGCGGGCTTTAATTTTTTAAGCACAATCGCCTATGTTTAATGCATCAAAAATATTTTGTAAAAGCTCCCGACTAACTTCATTTTGATTAATAATTTGAGCAAATTTAAACGGTGGTATTCCAATTTCTCTCAAAAATTCCTTCTGCTGACCGACTTCTTCTGGAGTTATTGGATTATTATCAATGTAGCTTTGATCAAAATTTTTACGGATTGCTTTTCTGGCTCTTTGAGCATTGTTCATAGAATTTCCTCTTAATTCAAAGATACATTTTGGCACTTATCTTATTGCAGTTAAGTATGACCACTGTTTTTATATACAGTTTAAGCTGTAATCAACTTAGTTAAAGCTTTGAGAAAAAATATGCTTATTCAAAATGTATTAATTGGCCCTGAAGTAAAAAAATTAGAGAAAACAATCGATGCTAATTTTTTAAGTGATTCAACATTTGTTGGCCGTGCTAGCGGCAGAAGTATGGAAGGCGTTGGGATATTTGGTGGCGATGTACTAATCATAGATAGAGCTAAAATAGTTAAAAATTACGATATAATCGTAGCCTGCTTAAATGGTCAATTTGTTTGCAAAATTGCTGATTTAAAAAATAATCTATTGCTTTCAGCTAGCTCTGACCACTGTCCTGTTAAACTAACTAAGTTTGACCAGTACAATATTGAAGGTGTTGTAACTCAATCAATTAGAATGCACAGAGCTAACTTAACCTTAGGATAGGCAGCACTTACATAAGCTTTAAAAAAGGCTTATCTTTTACAATCACTTTAGTTTTATCTAATTTGTTTAGCTCATTCGTATTTATGTTTAATAAATTAGCTTCAACTGAAAATACAGCCTTTTGGTTTTGCTTATCAATACTCAAAACTTTAATTTTTGCAAAAGTTTCGGCCTGGTGAGACCTAACAAGCGCTTCACCTTCTAAGTCTGCAAACACAGAAAAATTAAGGTTATTTTTCGATTTTGATACAAGCTCAACACCCTGCTTTATATCTTTCTTTTTTATCGCAAATGCATGAAAGTCGTCGTCGTTTTTGCCAAACGAAACAACAACAGACTCATCTGAACCTGGTAACAAATTGAATGCATCAACGCTTATATAAAGTATCTTCTGTTGAAAATTATAAATATGAGAATAAATTATCAAGGCTATAAATAGTATTGAGAAAATTATTTTCATTGGAGCAAGCTCTATTTAATATGTTTTTATTAAATAGAGCATAGTTCATTAGAAAGAATTGTTAATTGTAATGTCCGAAAAGTGCCAATTACGGACGTTCGTAACGCTTCAATAACCGGCGCAGCTTTGCTGCGTCCGGCGCCGAAGGCGCGAAGTTGATTGATTTGTTAGGTGCAATGATGAGTCTACTGTAAAATATCATATTGTTCATTTTCAACGAGCTGTCTGCACTTTTCAGGTGAAAAACCTCTCTTTAATATCAACTCATCTTCTTGAGGATTACCTTCACACAATACTTCTGAGTCAGATACTTCGGCTTCAAAAAAAGGTCGGTTTAACCCGTCAATTGTCGAGGACTGAACATAGTTTTTTATGCCATTATGAGTCTTAGACCACGAATTTCCTAAACTCGCTGTGTTTTCACCCGATCTACCGACTCGATACAAAGTTAACTTCTGGCCTACTGGATTATAGGTTGCATTGAATTTGGACAAATCAAAATGAAAGCAATCATAGCTGCCAGATATGATGCTGGATGTATATAGAGAAACCAGTATGTCTTTGCTAGACCGATTATTCCAAAGCTGGATTATCTCATTTTTATGACAAGTTAAAAAATGAAGGAGTACCTCTAGATTTTCACCCTCTTCATCTGTATATAAATCGCTATCCAGGTCATTTATAGATTTTAGATTTTCATCTAAGTATTGCTGCTGGCTTGAAGATAAATATGAGCTTAAGTGCACAATATCGATGGCGATAATATCAAATAGTCTTTCAATAAATACGTTCATTTGCAATATTCACTATAGAGAGGCATTCCATCTCCGCGCCATGCACCTAACGCTTTGCTAAGGGGCAATTGACTGTTGGCTAAACTTGCGCGAAGCGCCAAGCCAACTGTTAATTGTCCCAGTGAGTTTACGAACGAACTTGAGCAACTTGTTATAAGCCATTAGTTGCCACTCTTTGCCCGCAATGGATACAAACAATTGAACCAGAAAACCAGCGCCAAACAACTTTATCCCAGCTACCACTTGATGCTGGATGAGGCTTTTTAAAACCTTGAACAGTTAAACATTTATCGCAATGTGGGCAACGGTTAAAAAATGCCAAAACAATATGAATTAAAACTGTGCAAAAGAATGCCCCAAACAAATAAACTAAATGACTAGCACTTGCGTTAGGTTCAGAAAACATTTTCCCATAAGCCAGAGATACAAAGAAAACTATTAAAAGTGTCCACGCTGCAAACACGCTTAACACATCAAGTTTTCCAATTATCGATTTCATCACCGAACTTCCTTTGGCTTATAACACCTTGGATAAGCGGTTTGGCAGTGCTCTTCTGACAAATCCGTCTTAATCCTTTTGTATGGATAATAAACCCATAAATTAATTAATACTTTAACCAAGTTCGGGTAATGTGAGGCCCAAGCTTTGGCTGCAACCAAAGCCTTTTATACAGTAGTTCGATTGATTGAAGGCTCCTCTAT
>NZ_JACJFB010000021.1:0-3566 GCF_014164325.1 Pseudoalteromonas sp. SG43-4
GCAAAAGCAGCAGCTGACAAACGCAAAGCTGAAGAAGAAGCGCTTAAAAAAGCAGAAGCTGAGCGCAAAAAGCGTGAAGAGGAAGCAAAAGAGCGTGCTGCTGAGGCCGAACGTAAACGCCAGCAAGCAATGCAAGAGCAAATGTTACAAGAGCAACTTGCCAAAGAGCAGGCTGCCCGTAGTAAAATACGTCAGCAACAAGTGGTGAGCGAAGTTGATAAGTACCGTGCATTAATTATGGCGCGTATTCAGCAAAACTTACTGATTGATGAAAAAATGAAAAACCAACAGTGCCGAGTTAATATTCGTTTGGGCTTTAATGGTTTAGTAACGCAAGTTAAATCATTAGGTGGCGACAAGTTAGTATGTGAAGCTGCATTAAGAGCAGTGCGAATGGCTGACACATTACCGGTATCTAAAGATAAAGACGTATTCGAAAAACTTAAGAATATTAATTTAACAATCAAGCCAGAATTTTAAAGGAATGATATGTTCAACAAAATAAAAATAGCCTGTTTAGTTTTACTGTTTGGGTTTACGGGTGTTGCTAATGCAGCGCTTGAAATTGTAATAACAGAAGGTGTAGACGGTGCAAGGCCTATTGCCATTGTACCTTTTAAATACCAAGGTGTTGGTCCTATTCCTGAAAAGCTAAGTGGTGTTATTGCTGCCGATTTAATGCGCAGTGGTAAGTTTAAACCTGTTGATGTGGCGCAAATGCCGCAACAGCCAAGTAAAGATGGCGAAATTGATTATGCGTCTTGGGTTAATAAAGGTGTTGAAGCTGTTCTTGTTGGTGAGGTTGAACAACAAACTGATGGGCGTTATTTAGTTCGTTATGAATTAGTTGATGTGATTCGCGGCCAAATTACCGGTGGCAATACGCAAATGATGAGTAACGGTAAGTTAGTTAAAAGCCAAGATCATATTTTAGAAGCGCGTGAAAGTGTTATTGGCGAGAGTGGTTTTCGCCGTTACTCTCATCGAATCAGTGATGTTATTTATGAAAAGCTAACGGGTGAAAAGGGCGCGTTTTTAACTAAAATTGCATATGTAATAGTACGTGATAACGAGGCTAAACCTTATCAGCTAGTCGTTGCTGATTACGATGGTTTTAACGAACAGGTGTTACTTCGTTCAAAAGAACCATTAATGTCGCCAGCATGGTCACCGAATGGTACTAAACTAGCGTATGTAACGTTTGAAAACCGTCAAAGCCAAATTTACATTCAAGATATATACACAGGTAAGCGTGAAATAATAGCAAGCTACCGTGGTATTAATGGTGCACCGCAGTTTTCGCCAGATGGTAAAAAGCTATTATTAGTGCTTTCTAAGGATAAGACGGGTGCGACAGAAGTTTACATGCTTGACCTTGCTACACGTAAAGAAACACGCTTAACAAATCATCGTAGCATAGATACTGAGCCATCTTGGTACCCTAATGGCCAAGATATTGTGTTTACATCTGAAAGGGGTGGTAATGCTCAGATTTATAAGTTAAATTTAAAAACAGGTAGGTCACAACGACTCACCTTTGATGGTGATATGAACCTTGCTGGTTCTATAACACCAGATGGAAAAGAATTAGTGATGGTTAACCGTACCAACGGGCAGTACCATCTTGCTAAGAAAGAGCTGGCTACAGGTGCGTTTCAAGTATTAACGAGAACACGCCTAGATGAATCACCGAGCATAGCGCCAAATGGTTCGATGATTATATACAGCACGCTCCATAATAATAAACAGGTACTTGCGCTAGTATCGATGGACGGCCGCTTTAAAGCACGGTTACCTGTGCTAGACGGACAAGTAAAGGCACCAGCTTGGTCGCCATACTTACAGTAATATTACTGGTTTACTCAAAATAGGAATCTACTCAATGCAACTTAACAAAATACTTAAAGGCCTGCTAATTGCTGTGCCAGTAATGACATTAGCCGCTTGTAGCTCATCTTCTGATATTGATGAAGGTGCTGCAAACCAATCAAATCAAGGCGTTGTTGAGCAATCAACTAACACTGATACAGTTGAAGTAGCTACAATCTCTCCTGAGCAACAAGCAGAAGAGCAACTTCGTCAAAAGTACGAAGCACTTCGTCAAGAGCAAGTAATTTACTTTGACTTTGATAAAGCGACTGTTGAAGGTAAGTACGCTGATTTACTTCGTGCACATGCTGAGTTTTTAGTTCAAAACCCATCAGTTAAAGTACTAATTGAAGGCCACGCAGATGAGCGCGGTACTCCAGAGTACAACATTGCACTAGGTGAGCACCGTGGCCAAGCAGTTGAAAAATACCTATTAAGCTTAGGTGTTTCAGCTAGCCAAATGTCAGTGGTAAGCTACGGTGAAGAGAAGCCAATGGTTAAATCTCGCACTGAATCAGCTTTCGCTAAAAACCGCCGTGCGGTACTAGTTTACTAAGATAAGAGATATTATGAAGCCGAAAATTATTTTGGCAGCCATGATATTGAGCGGGAGCACCCAGTTAATGGCTGCTCCCGCTCCTGTTTCAGAAGCTGCAAGTTCACAATCAAGTATTGAGAAGCGATTAGCGTCGCTTGAGAATATGATGCAGTCGCGTAACTTTTTACAAGTAGAGTTACAGCAACAACTTAACTTGTTACAAGACGAAGTAAGTCAAATTCGCGGTGTAACTGAAGAGCAAAGCTACAAACTTGAAAAAGTACTGCAGCGTCAGCGTGAGTTGTATCAAGAGATTGAAAACCGCGTGAGCCAGGCTTATACACAGCCAACAGCAGCTCCAGTAGTCGATCAGGCGCAGCCAAACGATGCACAGAGCTACAGCAGTGACTTATCTGAAAATGAAGCGTACGAGCGTGCTGTTGCGTTAATAATGAAAGATAAACGTTATGATCAAGCGATTCCTGAATTTCAAACGTTTTTGACTACCTATCCAAACTCTGTATATGCGTCTAACGCGCATTATTGGTTAGGGCAGTTGCTTACTATTAAAAATGATGGCGTAAAAGCGGTGGAGCATTTTAAAGTGGTTGTTAACGAATTTCCAAATTCTAATAAACGCCCTGATGCAATGCTAAAGTTAGGCACACTTTTACAAGATCAAGGTTCAGCGGCGCAAGCACAAAAAATATTGAGCGATCTTATCAATCAATACCCAAGTACTACCGCTGCAAAACTAGCAACTGATCGTTTGGGAAACTAAAGTTCACCAGCGATTAAATTTCTAGTTAAGGCGAGCAAACTACATGGAAACTCTCGAAGAATCTTGGATTTGCATGTAGTTTGAGCACAAACGGTTTAATTTTGTGCATCTAGACATAAAAACTTAAAAAAAGAGACAATTTCGGTTGCACTCATTTTATAAATAAGTATTATAAGCGCCCGCAGCAAACGAATGGTTACCCCACTCGAAATGCGACAAAAAGAGCGGGTTATTAGCTCAGTTGGTAGAGCAGTTGACTTTTAATCAATTGGTCGATGGTTCAAATCCATCATAACCCACCATTATTTGAATGGTCTTTTATCGGCGGATTTACGTACAATACTAAGTTGTTATAAAACGCAACGTCAGAGCGGGTCA
>NZ_JACJFB010000021.1:3666-71466 GCF_014164325.1 Pseudoalteromonas sp. SG43-4
TTAGCTCAGTTGGTAGAGCAGTTGACTTTTAATCAATTGGTCGATGGTTCAAATCCATCATGACCCACCATTCTTTATTCCTTGTGAATACGGTTTGGCATCAATCGGCGGATTTACGTAAGCTTTAACTTAGTAATAAGTTAGCAACTGGAATGGGTTATTAGCTCAGTTGGTAGAGCAGTTGACTTTTAATCAATTGGTCGATGGTTCAAATCCATCATAACCCACCATTCTTTATTCCTTGTGAATAATAATTGGTTCCAATCGGCGGATTTACGCAAAGTAGTAAGTTGCATTTAAACGCAACAATAGAGCGGGTCATTAGCTCAGTTGGTAGAGCAGTTGACTTTTAATCAATTGGTCGATGGTTCAAATCCATCATGACCCACCATTCTTTATTCCTTGTGAATACGGTTTGGCATCAATCGGCGGATTTACGTAAGCTTCATTCATAATTGAATAAGTGCATAGAGCGGGTTATTAGCTCAGTTGGTAGAGCAGTTGACTTTTAATCAATTGGTCGATGGTTCAAATCCATCATAACCCACCATTCTATGAAAAGTTATATAAGAGCGGGTCATTAGCTCAGTTGGTAGAGCAGTTGACTTTTAATCAATTGGTCGATGGTTCAAATCCATCATGACCCACCATTCTTTATTCCTTGTGAATAGGGTTTGGCATTAGTCGGCGGATATACGTAAGCTTCATTCTTAATTGAATAAGTGCATAGAGCGGGTTATTAGCTCAGTTGGTAGAGCAGTTGACTTTTAATCAATTGGTCGATGGTTCAAATCCATCATAACCCACCATTCTATGACAGTTTAATCGGCGGATTTACGCAAGCTTTTTACAAAGCAGATTTATATTAGAGCGGGTCATTAGCTCAGTTGGTAGAGCAGTTGACTTTTAATCAATTGGTCGATGGTTCAAATCCATCATGACCCACCACTCTCTAATACTTTCCTTTATATTCTTTTTTAATTTCCCACTTTATTTTTTATAAACAGCCTTACTAGTTCGCTGTTATTTGCTTTCATATTCTCGTATAATTCGCCCTAATTAATGCACTGTAGATAAGTGGTCGAGAACATGAGTCTAGCTCAAACTATTATGCCTGAAGGTTATATTTTTCCCCCTAAGCCAGCACCGTTAACACAAGACGAGCAAGGCGAACATAAAGCGCGTATAAAACAATTACTAAAAGATAAAAATGCAGTACTTGTTGCCCATTATTATACCGATCCTGAAATTCAAGCACTTGCTGAAGAAACCGGCGGCTGCGTTGCCGACTCGCTAGAAATGGCGCGTTTTGGCGCACGTCACGATGCAGATATGATTATTGTTGCGGGCGTAAAATTTATGGGCGAAACAGCCAAAATCTTAACGCCAAATAAAACTGTTGTTATGCCAACGCTTGAAGCAACATGTTCGTTAGATATTGGCTGCCCGATAGACGAGTTCTCTGCGTTTTGCGATCAGCACCCTGATCGTAAAGTAGTTGTATATGCAAACACCTCTACGGCTGTTAAAGCACGTGCAGATTGGATTGTAACTTCATCCTGTGCACTTGAAATAGTAGAGCACCTCGATGAGCAAGGCGAAAAAATCATTTGGGGCCCAGATAAGCACCTTGGTAGTTATATTCAAAAAAATACCGGTGCTGATATGCTTATGTGGAATGGCGCATGTATTGTACATGACGAGTTTAAAACAAAAGCACTCAAAGACATGAAAGCGCTACACCCAGATGCAGGCGTTTTAGTTCATCCTGAGTCACCAGCAGAAATAGTTGCTCTTGCCGATTCGGTTGGATCTACGAGCCAATTAATCAAAGCAGCGCAAACAATGGACAACAAAAAGTTTATTGTAGCAACTGATCGCGGCATCTTTTATAAAATGCAGCAACTATGTCCAGATAAAGAGTTTTTTGCGGCTCCTACTGCAGGTGAGGGCGCTTCATGTAAAAGTTGCGCTCATTGCCCTTGGATGGCAATGAATGGCTTAAAAGCGATTGAGGAAGCCCTAATTGACCCTAAAGGCAAAGAAGTATTTGTTGATATGGATTTACGCGAAGGCGCACTTAAGTCACTTAATCGCATGCTTGAATTTACCGCGAGTATGGCTAAGTAACCTAAACTCTGGCTAGAGAAAATAAATTTAAATATCATCATATTCAATACGTAGTAAATCTCTTAATCAGAGTTCAGGTTAAGTCATTTTTAAAGTATAAATTATAAACGGTTAAGTCTTAGATTTAGCCGTTTTTTTGTGCCTATAGGTAAGTGTTGCTTGATTAGTAAGCATTTAAAGGCCCAAATTTAAAAATGCCTTGCACCTTAAGGGTCTATTTCATACTATAGCGCGCTGTTGCATTACACAATTGCAGCACCGTGGAGGGATGGCTGAGTGGCTGAAGGCGCACGCCTGGAAAGTGTGTTTAGGTTTATCCCTAACGAGGGTTCGAATCCCTCTCCCTCCACCATTATTCTTAGAGCCCAGTTATTAATATCGAAAGGTAACAATAACTGGGTTTTTTAATGCCCTCAGAATGACTAATTATTTACTAAGCAAAGTGTCGATAACATGCCGACAAGTTCATGTTTTTCGATTGGTTTTGAAACGTAACCATCAAATAGCTGCCTGTATATTTCTTTTTGTTCTGTAAAAACATTAGCAGTTAATGCAATAACAATTTGTTCGCTATTAAGCGCCTTAATTTTTTTACATGCCTGAACACCATCCATTTTTGGCATTTGAATGTCCATAAAAATAATGTCTGGTTTGTGTAACTCGTATAATGAAATCGCTTCTAAACCATTGTTGGCAATAATAATGGTGGCTTTAGTTGGTTCAAGCATCGCAGCTGCAACAAGCTGATTTATTTTATTATCTTCAGCTAATAAAATAATTTTTCCAGATAGGTCAGGAAGCTCAATATTTTTGGTTGTTAATGTGCTGTCATCCACCTGCGCTTGTTTTAATGGTAAGTACACATAAAACTGACTCCCTGAACCTAACTGGCTTGTTACTTTAATTTCGCCATTCATAAGGCCTATTAATGATTTAGTGATGGGTAAGCCAAGGCCCGTACCACCATATTCACGCGTGGTTGATTGCTCAGCTTGTTCAAAGCGCTCAAACAATCGATCAATTGCTTGCTCAGAGATTCCAATTCCGGTGTCTGATATACAAGAACATATTTTTTTTTCGTCGGTTAGCCTAAACGTTACTGTAACGCCACCTTGAGATGTAAACTTAATCGCGTTAGATATTAAGTTTAAAAATACCTGTCTGAGTCTAACTGGGTCGCCCACCCAATGCTTGTGCTCAATATCAATCACAAATTTAAGGTAAATGTTTTTATCTGTTGCTTGCACACCTAAGTCTGACTCTAAGTGATGAATAAGTTCAAAAAAGTCAAAAGGCTTATTCTCTAATGAGAGCTTGCCGGCCTCTATTTTAGAAAAATCAAGAATATCGTTAATAATGGTGGTGAGTGCTCGAGTTGAATATAGTGATTTTTTTAAATACTCTTTTGATTTTTCATTAAGCGGTTGTTCTTGTAATAGTTGTAATGTGCCAAGTATACCGTTCATTGGGGTTCGTATTTCGTGGCTCATATTTGCTAAAAATTCAGACTTTGCTTGCGATGCTTGCTCAGCAAGTTCTTTTGAGTGACCAAGGGCTTGCTCGTGGTCAATTTGTTCTGTTAAATCGTAAGCAATACCTAAGTAGCCAACGGTGTCTCCTTCGTTATTTAACAACGAAGTGACACTTAAATTAACTTGTATTTGCTCGCCTGTAGAAGAAATGTATGTCCATTGATTAATATCTGGCTCTGTTGCTGTTGCTTTTAAGATAAATACTTCAAAACTAGGGGTGACAGGTTTATTTAATTCAGCACTAAGTAGTTTAGCCTTTTTTATAATTTCTTCTTTTAAATGAAATATGCCAGGGTTTTTAATGCCAATAACATCTTGCGCTTTGTAGCCTAATAACTTTTCAGAGGCGGGATTAAATAGGGTGATTAAGCCGTTTGTGTCGGTCGCTATAATTGAATAACTAGCACTGTTTAAAATACTTTGTTGGAGCATGCTCATATCGGCTATTTCTTGCGTACGTTGTTTAACTTCGCTTTCTAGTTTTAAATTTGCTTGCTGCAATGCGAGTTTATTTTTTTTAGCCTGAAGTGTTTTTCTCTTAATTCTTTGGTTTCTTCTAAAAATAAACAATTGCATTAAAAAAACTACAAACATACAGCCAATAGTGGCGAAAGAGCCATTAACAATGGCTTGATACCGACTAGGGAGATGAAGGTTATAAATAAAGGCGTCTGAGGCATCAATGGTAATTTTCCACGTTCTACCCATTAATTTTATAATTTTAGTTAATTGATAATCGTTAGTTTTGCTTTTTATGCCATAACTAAAAAAATCAGTCTCAGTATCGTTATTGATATCACTTATCGTTAGTTGATTTTCATCAAGGTGTGAAAGTGAGTCTAAAATTTTATCAATTAACAACGGCGAATATGCCCAACCTAAAAGCTCATTAAGGCGCTGTTTTTTATTATCAGAAATAGTAATGGTTTTATATATTGGCACTAATATTAAAAAGCCTTGTTGTGAGAGTTTATTCGCTTGTACTAAAGTCAGTGGCGCCGTTAATTGGGTTGTATTATTTATGGCAGCATTTAGTGCTGCCTGTTTGCGCATGCTCTCAGATCCAATATCTAATCCAATTGCTTGTAAGTTTTTTTGCTCAGGAAAAATATATTGAATTATAAAATGCTCATCACTAGTCGCTACGAGTGTATTCAAATTAAATGTCTGATCGGGTCTATCGTTTTTTGCATCATTCAAAAATTTATTTAATTGCTCAACGCCAACTTTTTTTATATAGCCAATACCATTAGCTCCAGGGAATTCTTTAGCGTAGTTACGGCTTCCAGAGTAGTTAGTTATGGCTTGATAGTTTAAGTTATTTGCACCTATCCCATGTACAAAGCCCTTTAAACCAAATAGCCCATATTGATACAAATCGAGCCTACTGTTAATACCTGTAGAAAGCGATGATAGGCGGTTATCAAGCGCACTGTTTATTTTATTTTTTATGGCTTCTTGGTGTTTAATATGAGCAAAGTAGGTAAGTATAATGCCCGCAACTAATAAAATGACGTGAGGAAGCAGTGAGATTAATAACCCTTTATTAACCGGTCGTGCTTGAATCATTAATTAATCCTTTTTCATGAGTCGCAGTAAGTGTGTTTCTATTTTAATAACGTGATAAATATAGCACCTATTATTCAAGACACAACTTTGTTATTAATTGGAATGTATATATTTTATAGAGGTTTAGAGTAGGGGGAGTCTAAAAAGTTGATTTTAAGCCTCAAGATAAAATTAAAATACATATAAATATAATAATTTATAAATTCTGCATCACTTTATAGATACCAACAAAAGTAGTAGAAAAAGGCGCTGGTTTTTGTGCCTATTGATTTTTAGAAGAAATCAGTTGCTCATAACTTTACTTAGGTAAGTTTAAATCAAGTAAAATTTAATTAATATTATGAGGCTTTTTTAAATAAAATTAGCGACTTAGATACGAGTGAGCAAGAGGTAATCTTTACCAATTTTTACAATTCATCCGAAATAAAACAAACTCTTACTATTTTATAATATAAAAATTAAAACATTATAAATTTATATTGTTCTATATTTATTAGCATGAAAGAAAGGTAATTACTTGAAATGTAATTACCTTATGACATGTTTGCCGTGTAGGTCAAAAAGCATACACATCCCTATGTGCTGCACAGTAAAAACTTAAAAAACAAGGTAACGGAGATAACTATGGCTCACCGAGTATCTAAATTACTTGCGGCAACAGGCGCAGTATTAACATGCATTTCTATTCCTTCGTATGCTGCTGTTAATGGGCTGACAGAACAAGATGAATTTAATTTAAAACTTAGATCAATTTATTTCGACCGTGACTACGATAACGACGCAAGTGACGATTCAACTTTTGCTCAAGGTATAGAGCTCAATTACACATCAGGTTATATAAATGATTTATTGAGTGTGGGTGTATCGACTTACACCGTAATGAATATTAACTCTACAGGTTCAGCCGCAGGTAATATTTTACCAGCAGGTAATGAGAGTGGCGGAGTAGACGATAGCTTTTCTAAATTTGGTCAATATTTTTTAGATTTTAAATTGGGCAAAAACGGTCACGTTAAAGTAGGTGGGCAAAAAACCAAAAGTATGCTTTTAAAAAGCTCAGGCAGTCGTGCTATTCCTAATACTTTTAGAGGCGTTTTTGGCGATTACAAAATTGGCAACACTAAATTATATGGTTACGTATACGATAAATGGAGCCGTCGACATGATGAAAGATGGGAAGACTTTTCTACCGATCAATCGGCACCTGGCGCCATTAGCGTAATTTGGGGCGTAGGTGCTACGCATAAAAAAGACGACATAACATTAGAGGCTGAATATTTAAATTCCCACAATTATCTAAGTAAAATGGGATTAAAAATTAGTTACGACATTAAACTTGAGCAAAGTAAGTTAACCCTTTCAACTGGCATATTTACCTCACAAGATGATGGTGATTTATTTGTAACAGGCGCAGAGGGCGGCGATTTAGATGATGAAGATGCAACTGGCGCATTAACAGGTTTAACTAAAAGTGAAAACGATGGATTTGCCTATTACTTAGATGCTGATTGGAAAAAAGATATTTGGAGTGTAGGTGTGGCATTTACTAAAGTAAGTGATGCTTGGATTGAAGATAACTTTAGTGGCGATCATGGTACAAACCCATTTCCAACTCGCTCATTGATTGGTGCCGATTTAACAAATCAAAACGAGGCAACGTGGCAGGCACGTTTTGGCATTGATTTAAAAGCAGTATCGCCAGGTTTAACAACAAAGTTTTACTACACAAGCGGTAGCGATGCTGAAAACTCTGCGCTGGGTAAGTTAGCTGGCACAGCTGATGAAAA
The DNA here is from genome assembly GCF_014164325.1 of Pseudoalteromonas sp. SG43-4. Classification (NCBI taxonomy): domain Bacteria; kingdom Pseudomonadati; phylum Pseudomonadota; class Gammaproteobacteria; order Alteromonadales; family Pseudoalteromonadaceae; genus Pseudoalteromonas; species Pseudoalteromonas sp. SG43-4. Next base: position 10,685 of record NZ_JACJFB010000021.1, read on the forward strand.
ATATTGGGCTGTAGATACGCGCTATAAAGTTGAGAAAATAAAAGGCTTAAGTTTGCGCTGGTTATTTGTAGATTATACAACCGAAAAATCAGGCAGCGTTGATGGTGTTAAAGGCGACAGAGCCGACCACCGAGTTTATGTAGATTACACTATTAAATTTTAAAATAACGTTTAATAAGCCAATGCAAATTTATACATTGGTTTTATTTCCTTTATTAATTACCACTATGATAAAACAAACAAATAGATAATAAAAATAAAGCTAATATATGTTTTCTCTTCAACAGTGGCAATCGCAGGGCCAATTCACTCATATTTCTGGCCATCAAATATTTACAAAAATAGCTGGTGATATAACTAAGCCTGCGCTGCTTTTAATACATGGCTTTCCAAGTGCTAGCTGGGATTGGGAAGGTATGTGGCAAACACTTAGTGAACATTATTTTGTAATTACGCTCGATATGCTAGGTTTTGGTTTGTCAGATAAACCAATAAACGCTACTTATAAAATTACCGAACAAGCCGACTTATATACCCAATTTTTAAAAACATTAAATATTAATGACGTACATATTTTAGCTCATGACTATGGCGATACAGTGGCTCAAGAGTTATTAGCAAGGCAAGTGGTTAGCCAAAGTGACTTTAAAATAAACAGCGTGTGTTTTTTAAATGGTGGGTTATTTCCTGAGGTGCATAAACCATTATTTATACAAAAGCTTTTACTTTCAAAGCTAGGTTGGGTAGTGCCAAAATTAATGAATAAACAAAAATTTGCCAATAATTTAGTTACTATTTTTAGTAAAAGTACACCGCCCTCAAAACAAGTGGTAGACACACTTTGGGAGTTGCTAATTTATAAAGGTGGTTTAGCCGTTATGCCTAAACTCATTAGCTATATAAAGCAGAGACAGCAAAACCGAGAACGCTGGGTTGGTGCCATCATAAATAGCAATATACCACTTACGTTTATAGCAGGCGCAGAAGATCCTATCTCTGGTAAGCACATGATTGAACATTATAAAAAGCTTATTCCGAATGCGCGCGTACAAGAGTTTGTAGAGCTTGGGCATTATCCGCAAGTAGAAAATCCAGATGCTATTACGCAGGCTTATTTGGATTTTAGAAATTGCCAATAAAAACGCGGCACTAAATTAAGTGCCGCGTTTATAAATTAATAACTCTGAGTATTTAGGCTTTGAACCTTAATATTTTTTCTTCGGTGCTTTTAATTGTTTTTCAAACTCGTCTGAAAACAATATCGTGCCGTCGTCTTCCTCTGTAGGGAAGGCAGCAATAAGTAAATCATCCTCTTCAAGGCCTGGTGTCCAGCGACTAAACCAGTCAGCAAGTGGAATTGCTTTAGCGCTGCAGCCAGCCCATTCGCCAGTTGCCCATGCTTCTGCAAATTCGCGAGTTGGCCAAACTGGCACACAGTCGTCATCTTCGTTGGCAAGCATAACGCAGCCATCATCGTCGTTTAAAATCCATACTTGTTTAAATTGTTGTACGGTTTCGAACATATAGGCTAGGCGTTTTTTTGCCCCAAGCCCTAAAATTACAGCTTGTTCTTCGCTTAAATTTGGCGTTGTCATAATTAGCTCACTCTTAATTACTATATCTAAATTATATGCACACAAGTATATCGAGTTATATGACAGAGTGTTGAAAAGTTGCTATTTAATTTCAGCAATGCAGATCTAATTTGTATATTGAACAGTATAAGTCACAACTAATTTGAGCGATCATTCAAAATAAGCTTGAATGTTTGTAAAAAGGCCACATTGTAGTAAGCATATACTTAATGAAGGATTGAAAAATGACTACTGATCTACTTGCTCCGTTTAAACTAAATAATACGATTGAGCTTAAAAACCGCGTACTTATGGCACCATTAACGCGTTGTATGGCTGACGATAACTTAGTGCCAACACAAGATATGGTTGAATATTATGCTCGCCGTGCCGAAACCGGTTTAATTATTAGCGAAGCAACTATTATTCGTCCAGATGCGCAAGGTTACCCAAATACACCGGGTTTATTTACCAGTGAGCAAATTCAAGGTTGGAAAAAAGTAACTGATGCAGTGCACGCTAATGGCGGCAAAATGTTTGCACAGCTTTGGCATGTTGGCCGTGTTGCACATCCTCACTTTTTTGATGGCGATGTACTGGCACCATCGGCAATTGGCGTTGAAGGCTCTGTACCTCGTATGCGTGAGCTTACATACATCACACCAAAAGCAGCGACTATAGATGACATTAAGGGCCTAGTAGCTGATTACGCAAAAGCGGCAGAAAATGCGATTGAAGCGGGTTTTGACGGGGTAGAAATTCACGGTGCTAACGGGTATTTGATTGACCAGTTTTTACATTACGCTGCAAATACACGCAGCGACGAATACGGTCAAACGCCTGAAAATATGTCGCGTTTTGCACTAGAAGTAACCGATGCAGTTATCGCCGCTGTAGGTAATGAGCGTACTGCTTTACGTGTTACACCGGGTGCTTATTTTAATATGAGCGAAGATAGCCGTGATAAAGCGGTATTCGATTACTTATTACCAGAGCTTGAGAAGAGAGATTTAGCATACTTACACGGCGGTATTTTTGACGACAGTACAACGTTTGAATCGCTTGAAGGTAAAACGACGTCTGAATTTTTACGTGCAGGCTACAAAGGTACATTAGTAGGCGTAGGCAGCTATACTTTTGAGTCAGCAAAAGAGGCAATTAACGATGCTAAGTTTGATTTAATCGCTATTGGTCGCCCACTTATCGCAAACCCAGATTACATTAGCAAAATTGCAAACGGTGAAGAGTTAGTACCTTACAGCGATGAAATGCTAGCTGAATTGAAGTAACAGCTAAATATTATATTTAGTTATTAAGGCACCCAAAGTTAAATCTTTGAGTGTCTTTTTTTGTACATATTCCCGCCATAAATCTTCCATATTTGTTTAACCTTTATGTAAATAAAGTTCATCCTCGTTGTCATGTTTAAAATCCATACTGTGCTCGTTTTCATATTTCATAATTAAAACTAAACGGGACAACAATGTACGCTTTAAAAAACAAATCGCTATTGAGCATGGCTATTGCTATAGCGGTATCAACATCTACTTATGCTAACGACAACACCATAGAAGAAGTAACCGTGGTTGCTAAACCAACGAGCTACGCTAACAATGTTATTGAGCCTGCAATGCTTGAGCAACAAAGTTCGGTATCGAGCATATTATCGGTTATTGATAATTTACCAGGGATTAGCATAAACGAAGGTGATGCATTTGGTGGCGACGATTGGTCTACTACAATCACTATGCGTGGTTTTAGTATTGATGGAAACCAACAACAATTAGGTATGACCGTTGATGGCATTCCCAATGGTGGCTCTAATTACGGCGGTGGTGCTAAAGCTAACCGTTACTTGGAGAGCGAAAATTTAGCAACAGTAGAAGTAGGTCAAGGTACGTCTGATATTAAGTCGGCTTCACTTGAAGCACTAGGCGGGACATTTAACTTTGTAAGTAAAGACCCAAGCCTTGAAAAAGGCACTACCTTTGCTTATACATCAGGCAGCCACGATGCCACGCGTTATTATATTAAACACGAAACAGGCACTGTTTTTAATAACACACAAGCGTACGTAAGTTACTCGCAAACAGATACAAGCCGCTGGATTGGTTCAGGCAGTAATGGGGGCAAAGACAACCAACACGCTGAGCTTAAGTTTGTATCTAATTTTGACGATTTAACACTTACTGGTCGTTTATCTTACGATGATGTAAGCGAGACAAACTATAACAGCGTAAGCCTTGAGCAGTTTGAACAAACACCAGATTGGGATCAGCTAACATGGAATTGGACGGGAGTTCCGCACTTTGACCAAATGTTTGCAGAAGGTTGGGGAACGCTTCGTGAAAATACCTTAGGCTATTTAAAATTTGAATACGCTATTTCACCAACTTCATTATTAACTGTTAGCCCTTATTATCATAAAAATTCAGGTCGCGGCGATTGGATCCCACCTTATTTAACAACGCCTGTTGATGAAAATGGCGACCCAACAACCGAGGGTGGCACTAATGCAGGCTCTTATGGTTTTGCTGATAGTGAAGGCAACCCGCTTGCACCCAATGCCGATTGTACGCAAAGTTTGAGCTGGCCATGGGAGTCGGGTCCTGGTTTAAATCCTGCGTGTTACGATGCAACAGCAACGCCGGTTATGTCTTACCGCCATACGCATTACAACAAAGATCGTTTAGGTGTAACGGCAAATTACCAAGCTACATTTGGTGATCACGATATAGAAGCGGGCTTTTGGTATGAGCAAAGTGAGCGTGATGAATCGCGTGATTGGCACAAAGTAATTGACGCGCGTATTTATCATCACTTTGATAGCACGCCTTACTGGACACAATACAAAAACACTTTTGATACCGATACATTCAAATGGTACTTACAAGACTCGATTAATTTTGGTGACTTAACATTAAATATTGGTGCAAAACAGTATTTAGTTGAATTACAAAAGTATGACCACTTTGCTAACGAAAGATCAGATAAAGTAGATAGCGACTCAGACGTGTTATTTAGCGGTGGCGTATTGTATCAACTAAATAACAGCACAGAATTATTTGCTAGTTACAGCGAGAATTTTTCAGCAATAAAAGACGGTGTGCTTGAGCGAGATAGCTCAACACTTACAAACATAGAGCCAGAAACTGCCGACAACATCGACTTTGGTGTACGTTACCAAGCCGACAGATTAACCCTTACAGCAACGGCTTACAGTGTTAAGTTTGATAACCGCATTACCTTTATTGCACCTGGTAGTGGCACAGACGGCATTGATTACACCATTGGTACAAATGGCTCGTACGTAAATGTAGGGGGTATTGACTCAAATGGGCTTGAGCTTGCAGCAAGCTATATGTTAACACCAAGCTGGAGCGTGTACTCGTCGTATACTAATAGCAGTTCTGAGTATTCATCCGATGATCCAAATGCATACGATTCACAGGGTGTAATATTAAGAGATGAAAGTGGTAATGAGGTAGCACCGAGCTTTAGAAAAGGCGACAGCATAATAGATTCATCAGAAGATTTATTTGTGATATCTACCGATTACTTTAGCGATGGCTTTCGTGTTGGTTTATCGGCTAAATACACTGGTGAGCGCTTAGGTGCATGGCAAGACGAAGACACTCGCACGCGTAATAAAGTAGACGGCTACACCGTACTTGATTTTAATGCAGGTTATTCAACTGACGTAGATGCAGGTCCGTTTAAAGCCATTGACGTATCGTTTGTTGTTTATAACGTTACTGACAAAAGCTACTTAGCAGGTGGTACTGGTAACGGCGCTACTTATTACATTGGCGCGCCACGCACCGCAGCAGTTACATTTACCGCTGACTTTTAATTAAGTTTTAGTAATTGAATTAAAATAAAGCCCATCATTGATGGGCTTTATTATATGAAAGGGCGCAAACGCGATGAAAACAATTATAAAAGTAACACTATTTAGCTTAAGTGTATTAGCGAGTAACTTTGCAACAGCAGCGCAAAATGTAGTGCTGGTAACGCTTGATGGAGTACGCTGGCAAGAAGTATTTTATGGGGCTGATAATAGCTTAATTAATAATACTGATTTTGTTAAAAAGCCAGAGCAATTAAAGACCCAGTTTTGGGCAAAAACAGCAAATGAGCGCCAGCAATTACTAATGCCTTTTTTAACGCAAGTAGTGGCTAAAAAAGGGATTATAATTGGCGATAGAGCTAACGGCTCTACTATGTCGGTAAGTAACCCGTGGTATTTTTCATACCCTGGTTATAACGAAATACTCACCGGTGAAGTTGACGAAAATATAAATAGTAATAACAAAGTGCTCAACCCAAATAAAACTATTTTAGAGCGTTTAGATAAGTTACCTGAGTTTAAAGATAGCACAGCCTTATTTGGTAGTTGGGATGTGTTCCCATACATTGTAAATACTAAGCGCAGTAACGTGTATGTAAATGCAGGTTTTATGTCAATTGAAGAGAATTTATTCACAGATGCGCCACTGTTAAATGCGCTACAAAACGAAATCCCCAGTCCTTGGTATAACGTACGACTAGACAGTTTTACATACCGCTTTGCTAAAGCGTATATGTTGGCTAAAAAGCCTAAGTTGTTAGTGATAAGTTTAGGCGAAACCGATGACTTTGCGCATGATGGTCATTACGATCAATACCTTAAATCGGCAAGGCAAAGTGACGCCTTTATAAAAGACTTATGGGCAACCATTCAAACTACAGCGGGTTATAAAAATAACACCGCACTAATTATTACTACTGATCACGGCCGTGGCAATAATGCCAACGATTGGCAACATCACAGCTCTAAACGTGCACTTGCTGAGCTAGAGTTAGGTGAAAATACCTACCCAGAAGGAATTGTCGGCTCTGAACATATTTGGCTTGCGGCCATTGGCCCCGCAATAAAAGGTAGTGGCTTAATTAAAACTAAAAATGAGCTTAAACAAGCGCAAATAGCGGCGACCGTTTTAAAGGCGCTTGGGCAGAACCCAAATGAAATAAATTCAAATATGGCGCCTGCTATTAGCGAGATTTTAAAATGAAGAACCTATTAAAACCATTAACCCTATTTGCCTTGGTGTTGAGTTTGGTTATTAGTACAGGTGTTACTGCCGCGCCATCTAAAATTCTATTTGGTTCGTGTGGGCATCAAGATAAAAAGATACCCATATTTAATGCAATTAACAAAGAGCAGGGCGATTTGTTTATATTTTTGGGTGACAATATCTACGGCGATACCAACGATATGGATGTACTTGCCGATAAGTACCAACGTTTAGGGGCAAAGCCTGGTTTTAAAACGTTAAAAGCGCAAACGCCTATTATTGCTATGTGGGATGACCACGATTATGGCCAAAACGATGCAGGTAAAGAGTATCCGCATAAAGAGCAATCACGCCAAATTATGCTTAATTTTTGGGGTGAGCCTGCAAACTCAGCGCGTCGCACTCGCTCTGATGGAATTTATACCTCGTACATGTATGGTGAAAATGAGCAAACCATACAAGTAATAATGCCTGATTTACGTTGGAACCGTGATGCGTTAAACCATGTAGGTGAGCTTGAATACTACACTAAACGTAAGTTAAATAACCAAGGCCCGTATAGTCCTAGTGAAGTGAAGGGCGCATCAATGCTAGGTGAAGCCCAGTGGCAATGGCTTGAACAAGAGCTTAAAAAGCCTGCTGCAATTAAATTGATTGCCTCAAGCTTACAGCTTTTACCCGATTTTACAGGTTGGGAGTCATGGGCAAACTTTCCTGAAGATAGAAACCGTTTATTTGCATTGATTAAAAAGCATAAAGTAAATGGGGTCGTGATCATCAGCGGCGATACGCACTGGGGTGAAATATCAAAGTACCAGCAAAACCTTGATTACCCATTAATTGAGATGACCAGCTCAGGCTTAACTGAAAAATGGAAAGACGTAAGCCCTAACAAGCACCGAGTAGGGAATTATACTCATAACGTAAATTACGGTGATTTAAGCATAGACTGGCAGCAAACTGATCCCACTATTTCACTTAAATTAAAAGGCATTGATGGCCAAGTAATAATGCAAAGTGACTTTAGTTTATCAAGTATTAGCCCTTATAAATAACATTACTCTATAAACAAAAACGCACAGTGATCAAAATTAATGCTGTGCGTTTAAATTACTTGCTAACTCTCTGATTTATTAATATCAATTACCTGTTTGAGCTACCCCTAATATTGAAAATATCTTACACTGGTTTTATCTCAAGCAAGGTCAGTGCTATATGCTAAATATTATTCAATCAAACCGGATGGAAGCCCTGCAAGCGCAGTTCCACCAGCTGTTAAAAATAAACCCATTGCAAAGCCCGTTCGACAAAGAAGTGGTGCTAGTGCAATCGCCGGGTATGTCGCAGTGGTTAAAAATAGGTTTGAGCGAAAACTTAGGGGTTGCAGCGCAGGTAGATTTTCCGCTGCCGTCGAGCTTTATTTGGCAGTTGTATCAGCAATTACTGCCAAATGTCCCTAAAGAGTCGGCATTTAATAAGCCCAACCTTGCTTGGAAACTGTTTGCAATTTTACCAACCTGCATTGATGAACCGCTTTATTTGCCGCTAAAAACCTATTTAGAGGGCGATATTGACGGGCAAAAAACCTTTGCGCTATGCGAAAAAATAGCCGATGTGTACGACCAATATTTAATGTACCGACCGCACTGGATAGCCACATGGGATAGCGGCAAAGATGAGCTTGATGACGTAGATGTAGCCATTGCCCCATGGCAACCTGATTTATGGCGACGCATTGTAAAGCTAAGCCAAGAACTTGGGCAAAGCCAATTTCATCGCGCTAATATGCAAGGGCAGTTACTTAAAGCACTTGAGACTATGGATAATAGCTTACTGCCACAACGCATTAGTTTATTTGGTATATCGGCGATTGCCAGCTCCCAGCTTGAGGTGTTTGAAGCACTGAGTAAAAAAACAGAGGTTATATTATTCTTTTTTAACCCAAGTGAGCACTACTGGGGCGATATCATAGATGAAAAAACAGCAGCTAAAATAAGCGCTAAATACGCCAAAATGCCGCTGGTGGAAGCGCAACAAAAAAAACAAACCAATCCAGATGAAGAATACTACTTTATTGGTAATCCGTTGTTATCGTCGTGGGGTAAATTAGGCCGCGACTATTTTGAACAACTTGTACAGTTAGATGCCCGTTGGATTGATGGTTTTATTGATGTGTTTGACGACACCTTACTAGGGCAAGTACAAAGCGAGATTTATCAGCTTGCGTTTAAAGGCGAATCGCTGACCGATAACAAAGAGTGGTTTATAAACGACGAAGGTAAGTTACCAATCAGCGCAACCGACACCAGTATTACGCTCAGCGATTGCCATACACCGCTCAGAGAAGTTGAGCGCTTGCACGACTACTTACTTAACTTATTTAATCAAAACCCAACGCTTACTCCCAAAGACATAATTGTCATGATGCCCGATGTAGGCACTTACAGCCCTTATATTGAAGCTGTATTTGGCGGGGCGCAAGGCAGCCGTTTTATTCCGTACGCATTAGCCGATTTAGCCATAGAGCAAGAAAAGCCCGTCCTTAGTTCATTTGCGAGTTTAGCTAACTTACCGTTTTCGCGCTTTGGTGTGTCGGATATTCTCGATTTATTACAAGTGACGCAAATAGCCGAAAAGTTTGGGCTTGAAGCGCACGAATACGAGCAAATTCAATATTGGCTTGAACGTGTAGGGGTAAAATGGGGTATAAACGCAGCGCATAAAAGCAGCTTTGATTTACCCGCTATCGATTTAAATACCTGGCAACATGGGCTCAACCGTTTACTGCTTGGTATAGCCATGCGCGACGAACAATGCCCGTTTAACGGTATTTACAGCGCTGATGAAGTAGAAGGCATGGCGCTTGATACGCTCAACAAGCTCGTGCATTTTATTGATGTACTGCAAAGCTTTAAAGAGCAGCTAACGCCCGATGATACGCTCACTAATAAAGCGCATATTTTAAGCGAGCTATTAAACGCCATATACGAAAGTGAAAGCGACGACAGCTGGGATTTATTAGTACTTCAAAACGTGCTGGAAGAGTTACAAAAACACCACGACAACGGCGATTACAGTAAAGCAGTTTCGCAGCGTATTGTTAGTTACTTAGTTAAACAAGGCATTCAAGAAAAAGGCGTAGGGCAGCGGTTTTTGGTTGGGCAAGTAAACTTTTGTACGCTTATGCCCATGCGCGCCGTACCATTTAAAGTGGTATGCATGCTGGGCTTAAACGATGCTGACTACCCGCGTAACGTACAACCCATTGGTTTTGACTTGGTGCCTTATTCTAAAAAGCAAAAAGGTGACCGATCACGTAAATTAGATGACCGCTACTTATTTTTAGAAGCGCTACTGAGTGCCCGCGACAACTTATACATGAGTTACATTGGTCGCTCGTGTTTTGATAACCAACCGCGCATGCCATCAACGCTTGTAAGCGAGCTGTTAGAATATATTGGGCGTAGTTTTGTATTAAGCGAAAAGAGTGAAAAAACGCTGCCCGCATGTCTAATTAATCAGCAGCATTTACAGCCCTTTAATAGCCATTACTATTTAGCCGATGAGCAAGCAAATACTGTGCTGAGCAACCACAGTTACAATCCAATTTGGCTGCCAAGTGAGTCAATTAAACCAGAGCCAGTTATTGCGCTTGATGTGACTGTGCCAGATCAGCTAGATCTCGATGTGTTTATTAGAAGTGTGTGCAGCGCACAAGAGAGCTTTTATCAACAAACATTGGGCTTACGCCTGCCACAATTTAACGAAGTAGCAAAAGACGAAGAACCCTTTAGCCTAGATGCGCTGCGCCGTTATTTTTACCTTGATGAAATACTCGAAGCAAACATAAACGAGCAACCCCTAAGTACCGAGCAAATACTGCAGCGGGGTGAGTTACCTCAAGCCAATGTAGGCAGTCTCATATTTGAGAGTATGGAGCACCGAGTTGACGCGCTTGCAGGGCAAGTAAAAGAGCACATTAAAGGCGGGAAAAGTGAGCCAATAGAAGTTTTGCTTACCATTGAAGGCACTAAAATAGAGGGCTGGCTCAATCATGTGTATTTGCAAAAACAAGTGTTTTACCGCAGTGCGAGTATTAAAGCGAAAGATTTAATTAAAGGCTTTATTTATCACCTCGCAGCGCAAAGTATGGATCAACAAGTAGAAACATTGTTACTTGGGCTTGATAAGCAAATTACCTTTGCGCCAATTAATAAAGCTGATGCCGATGCATTGTTACTTGATTGGTTTGAGTTATACAAAGCGCTGCGCGCGGAGCCTGTGCCATTTTTTCCGGTAAGTGGTTATGAATACGTTAAAAGCGGCGGCAATATAACAAAAGCAATGAGCAAATTTAGCCCGCAATACATAGGGCGAGGCGAGGGCGAAAATCCGTATATTCGCTTAACGGTGCAATCGCTAAACGACTGCCAAGAAGAATTTATAAAATGGAGTGATAAATTGCTCACGCCTTTATTTGAACACGCAAAGGAGAGTGACCATGCAAGCGCTTAATCCTCTTACTATGCCGCTCATTGGTCAAAGTTTAATAGAAGCCAGTGCGGGTACTGGTAAAACTTATACAATTACGGGGCTGTATTTACGTTACTTACTAGGTATGCAAATAGAAGGTGAGTTAAATACGCCGCTTAGTGTTGAGCAAATTTTGGTAGTAACCTTTACCGACGCTGCCACTCAAGAAATTAAAGACCGCGTACGTAGCCGAATTATTGCTGCGCGCGACGCATTGCTTGGGCAAGACCCAAACGACGAACTCATTGAAGGCGTAATTGCCAAAATTGATGATAAGCACCGCGCGTTTGATTTGCTCGATGCAGCTGCTAAATCAATGGACGAAGCCGCTATTTTTACTATTCATGGCTTTTGTCAGCGGATGCTAAAACAACATGCGTTTGAGTCGGGAGTGGCGTTTAATCTCGAATTTATTTTAGATGAGCGCGACATATTACTTGAAACTATTAAAGATTTTTGGCGTGCGTTTGTATACCCACTTAATAAAGAACGCACCGATGCTATTTTAGATGTATTTGCCGCACCAGAGTCTTTATTCGCTCAAGTGGCGAGTATTTTAAACAAAGCTAATGCGCACATTACGCCACAAATAAATTTAGACGATGTGTGGAAAGCCCGTGACGAGTACATAACCCGTGTGCCTGCATTTAAAAAAGCGGTGTTAGAGCAAGAGTTTATCGGTGCTATTAAAAGCTCGGGTTTAAGCGGGTCTAAAACGCCAGCACGAAAAGGCAGCCTTGGTGCGCTTGAAGCATTTTGTTTAGGCGGCGATTTGTTTTTTGAATTTGGCACTAGCAAGTATTCGTTTGAAGTGTGGAGTACAGAAAACTTAAGCGATGTGAGCAATTATAAAAAAAATCAGCCATTATTTGTGCATCCATTACTGAGTCAGTTTGACGAGCTTGCCGCCCTTAACAACACCATAAACCAAGGGCTCAAAATAGCGGTTATACAACATGCAGCACGCTGGGTAAAAGCCGCAATAGTTAAGCGTAAACAAGAGCAAAGCGTTATCACCCCAGATGACTTATTGACCAATTTACATAGTGCGCTTAATAACGAGCAAGGCGAAGTACTAGCGCAAAAAATTGCGCAGTTGTTTCCGGTTGCCATGATTGATGAATTCCAAGATACCGATCCGATTCAGTACGGTATTTTTAGTAAAATTTATGGGCAACAAAATACCACGCTTGCCATGATAGGCGACCCTAAACAAGCTATTTATGGCTTTAGGGGCGCAGATATTTTTACCTATATTGGCGCAAAAGAAGCTGTACAGACTGATCAGCAATTTACGCTGGGTACTAACTTTCGCTCAAGCACCGATATAGTCAATAGCGTTAATAGTTTATTTGGCAAACACGCTAACAGCTTTATTTATAACGACGCCATCCCCTTTAACGCAGTAGCTGCTAAAGGTAAAAAAGCGGAAGACTCTTTTTTAATTGATGGCAAACCCGCGACCGCATTCGAATTTAATGTATTTGTGGATGAAGCCGCAGACGAAAAAAACAAACCAACCAATAAAGGTATAGGGCAAGCGCATTTAGCCACTCACTTTGCTAATAAAATAGTCACCCTGCTTGAAAAAGCAAAACAAGGGGATGCGTGTATTGGCAGTACCCCTGTAAGCGCTGCCGATATTTGTATATTAGTGCGCGACCGTGTTGAAGCGCAAATAATGAAAAAAACGCTAGATGATGCCAAAATAGCCAGTGTGTATTTATCGCGCGAAAGCGTTTTTAGCCAAGAGCTTAGCCATCACCTACTTAACTTTTTAACAGCGCTGCATGGACAATATGATGAGTCATTGCTGCGCGGTGTTTTAGCGGGTCCGCTATTTTGTTTAAGTTATAACGAAATACATGCACTCGCTGATGATGAAAATCAATGGCAAGACTACTTAAACTTTTTTGCACAACTTAGCCACATTTGGAACAAGCAAGGCGCTATGGCCATGCTTGAGCGCTTAATGAGCCATAACCAGCTTAGCGCTAAATGGCAAGGGTTAGGATATAACGTTGAGCGTTGGCTTACTGACTTTAGGCACTTGGGCGAAATACTTCAGCAAAAACAAATAGAGCTTGAAGGCACGCTGCGTTTACTGCGATGGTTTGCACAAAAGGTAAGCCAACAAGACGGTGAAACAGTACAGGTACGCCTAGAAAGTGACGCCAACTTAGTTAAAATTGTCACTATGCATGCCTCAAAAGGGCTTGAATACCCTTTGGTATTTATGCCGTTTGCCAGTGGCTATCGCGAAACAAAAGAAGCGCTTTATCATAATAATGGCAAGCTAGTTTACGATTTAAGTAAAGACGAAGATGCCCTTCAAAAAGCAGAGCAAGAGCGCCTAGCTGAAGATTTACGCCTGCTTTATGTAGCACTTACTCGCGCCGTACATTTTTGTGCGCTTGGTGTTTATAACATAGGGCAAGGACAAAGTAGCCGCTTGGCTATGCAAAGTAGTGCACTTGGGCATGTTTTATTTGCAGGGCTTGAACTTGCCAGTAGCCAAACATGGCGCACGCATTTAAGTGAGTTTTGCGACGCTAACAGCGCGATGAGCTATCAGCAATTTACCTCACAAACATTATTAGAGCAGGGAACACTTTGTTTTAATAACAGTGAAAGTGCGCAGCAAACGTTAAGTGTTAATAAAGTAACAGCAAATATTGAACGTAACTGGCGAGCAACCAGCTTTAGTGCGTTGAGCTTTAAAAAGCACAGCGACCAATTAGCCCCAGGGCGAAGTGATGAAGATCACGAAAAAGACGAGTTTGCAGTGCAAGAGGACGAACTACCATCACCTTATAGTTTTCCTAAAGGGGCAAAGCCTGGTAGCTGTTTACACGAAATATTTGAACAAATAGATTTTACTAGCCCAATAGTTCACCCAACTAATACCGAGCAAAACTTATCTGAAGTAGTTAAGCGCAGCCTTGAAAAGTACCACATAGGTGATCAATGGCGAGAAGTGGCTGAAAAGTGGGTACTTGATGTTCTTGCGTGCCCCCTAGATAACAGTTCTTTAGAAAAAAGCCTTCTTTCATTGGGTGTGCTTACACCCAAAGATTGCCTAGTCGAAATGGAATTTAATTTACCTCTTGAGAGCTTAAGTGCACCAAAGCTAAACGAAATGCTGGTTAAACATTTTGGTTTTACACAAAGTAAGCTTGAGTTTTCGCACGTAAAGGGCTTGTTAAAAGGCTTTGTCGATTTAATATTTTGCTACCAAGGCAAATATTATATTTTAGATTATAAGTCTAATTATTTAGGTAGCACGCCAGCTGATTACGAGAGCGACATGCTTGAGCAAGCGATGAGCAGTCATCAGTATCATTTACAGTATTTAATTTACACCGTAGCACTGCATCGTTTATTAAAACAACGTATAGCTGATTACTCAATAGAAACTCATTTAGGCGGCGTGTATTACACATTTTTACGAGGAATGCCGGCAGGGCAAGGTGTGTACTTTAAAAAGCTAACTGAAGAACAAGTGATTATTTTAGATGGCTTATTTAGCCAAGGAGCCATGCTATGAGCGATTTAAATGAGCAACCTGGTTTGTTTGACGATATAGACGAGACACTTAATAATGAAGCCGTAGAGCCTCTTACTTCAAAAAATGTAGCACAAGATGTCCCATTAGAGGACATTGTGTTAAATAATACTATTATCGAAGTCCCGTTACTTGAATATTTATTAGCGCAAAATCGACTACGTGTGGTTGATGTTAAACTCGCTGAATTACTGTGTGCTAATGACATTGAGCAAACACATAATGAGGTGTTTTATATTATTTTATTACTGTGCTTATCGCAGCAAAGTCAGCATAGCTGCCTAACTTTAAATGAGGTTGACTGGAGCAATCCTTTTAACTTGCGCAAAAGCGACTTTAATAAACTAGATGGCAATGTACCCAGTACGCTAAGCCCGTTTAGTGATGACTTTAATGTACATACAGCGCTCAGTTATTTGCAAAACCATGAAAGCGTGGGCGAAAATAAACCACTGCAACTGTTTAAAGAGCGACTTTATTTTGCGCGCCTTGCCGGTTATGAGCAAACACTCGCAGATAGACTATTAAGCATGAGCGAGCGAAAGCTCAATATTAATAATGAAATATTGGCAGAACTTTTAAATACCTATTTTCCTGCTGATTCTGCAATTGAAACTGATTGGCAAAAAGTGGCGTGTGCGATTGCTGCCTCCAAAGGCTTTAGCGTGATCACGGGTGGTCCAGGTACCGGTAAAACTACCACAGTGACTAAGTTGTTGGCTATTTTGCAGTCACTTTATAAAACCGCGCCGCTTAGCATTAAGCTGGTGGCCCCTACAGGTAAAGCCGCTGCACGTTTAAGTGAGTCTATTTTAGGCGCTAAAAATAAGCTCACAACGATTCCTGATGATATAAAAACGCTGATACCGCAAAACGCTCAAACTATTCATCGCTTATTAGGCGTAAAACCGTTTACTAATAAATTCAGACATAACAAAAGCAATCCACTGCATTTAGATGTGCTGATTATTGACGAAGCCAGTATGGTCGATTTATCGCTGATGGCTAAATTAATAGAAGCACTGCCTGCGCATGCGAGATTAATACTCCTAGGTGACAAAGACCAGCTGGCCTCGGTAGATACTGGCAGCGTAATGAGCGATTTATGCCAAGGTTTAACACTTGGGCAAACGCCACGCTACTCGCAAGCACGTTGTGATGAGCTAAATAGCTTATGTTTTAATAATGAGCCTAAGCTCGTAGCGCAAAGCGTGAGTGAATTTAAACTCGCAGATTGCGTTGCCTTTTTACAGCACAGTTATCGATTTGATGCACAAAGCGGCATTGGTCAACTCGCACTTGCGGTAAACACAAATAACACCGGTATTTTAAATTACGTTGAGCAAGAAAGTACCGAAGGGCGTTTTAACGATGTAATTTTAGATTACGACTTTGTAGCGAAACCAATTGAAAAGCTTGTTAAAAGTGCAGCAAGTCATTATGCAAAATACCTTAACTTAATTGCCCAAGGTGCAGATGTTGCACAGGTGCATGCTGCTTTTGCTAGTTATCAGCTTTTAGCTGCGGTACGAGAGGGCGATTACGGCGTGCATAGCTTAAATCAGCGAATAGAGCGCGTATTGCAACAGCAAGGTTTAATAACAGTTAGCCCTAATACTCATCATTATACAGGCATGCCCATTATGGTGAGCCAAAACGATTACCAGCTTAAGTTATTTAACGGCGATATTGGTATTTTAATGCCCGATGAAAGCAATCAGCTCAAAGCCATATTTATTGACGAGCAAGGTAATCAACGAGCATTTTCGCCAGCACGACTCCCTGCACACGATAAAGTATACGTAATGACTATTCATAAATCACAAGGTTCAGAGTTTAGTTACACCGCTATGGTACTGCCACCGCTAAAACAAGCGCGCATGGGTATTAACAGGCAATTAGTGTATACGGGAATAACTCGCGCTAAAAATAAGTTTGAGCTGGTGGCTGACAAAAAAGTACTGCAACTAGCAATGAATAAAAGCGTATCAAGAGCATCTGGTTTATATGAAAGGTTACAATTTTAAGCTTAATTTGAATTTTTTATTAATAATTTAGCTTCAAACTGCTTGTTATTTATCGCGTTATTATAAATGTCTTCTATACTAAAGTTAATTTTATATTGAATGTATTCGGGCGTGTTGATCTTTGGTGGGTGAATTTGCAGTAGTGTGTTTGGTTTTTAGCCAAGGCAGAGCCTATGTAGTGTGGTATTCCCCATAAATAGGCGATAACGTAGTATAAATACCAAACATACGCTGCCCTTTGGGTTCTTTCTAGGGACGATTAAATTTTTGTTGCCTACATGGATGTAGGTAAGGGGCGTGAGCAGGACGCGGAAGCTTTGCTCGGTTTTTACTTATTCTTACATGGATGTAAGCCATTAGAATAACGCAGGAGCAGTTATCGAGCCCACTAGGTTACAAACCTCGCGCCGTGATTTAATCGCCCCTAGATTGAACAAATTTCAATCCACAAAGGTCAACACGCCCAATTAAGGATATTAATGTTTTTTTCTAAAAATAAGCAAAATGAAATAGCCTCTTTAAAAGCAGAACTCTATCCGTTACAACAAGTGTGGGAAGGGCTTTACCGAGAGATGTTAGTACTGAACATTCTCTACGATGGCAGAATTTCGCACGCCAATGATAGGTTTTTAGAAAACTTAGGCTACAACGAAGACGATCTTACTAATAACTCTTTTGATGATTTTATTACTGAGTCATCTCGTCAATCTTCAGAATTTAAAAGCCTACAGCAAGCTATAAAAAAAGAAGGACATTGGGGCGGTGCATTACAAATTGCGCGCGGTGATGGTAAAGCTGAATGGTTACGTTTAATAGTACATCCTGTAAAAGGGGAGCAAGATCAGTTGCTCTATTTTTCTATATTCGGGAGTGTGCTTACAAAAACAATTACGGCTTCCCGCGAGCAAAGCGACACTATCAAAGCGATATATCGCTCTATGGCAGTAATTGAATTTGATTTAGAAGGCCATGTTTTAAAAGCAAATGAGCAGTTTTTATCAGCAATGGGTTATCAAGAAAGTGAATTAATAGGAAAACACCATCGCACATTTTGTGAAGCTTCAGAGTATAATTCCCAAGAGTATCAACAGTTTTGGGCTAAATTAAGAGAAGGACAGTTTATAGCGGAGCGCTTTAAGCGTGTTGATAAATACGGCAATGTTGTATGGTTAGAAGCGTCATATAACCCAATCTCAAATGACGCGAATGAGCTTTATAAAGTAATGAAGTTTGCAACAGTTATTACAGAGCAAGTAAATCAAGAAATTGCGATATCTAAGGCTGCCGAAATTGCTTATAGCACCTCAACCCAAACGGATAAAAAAGCAGAGCAAGGCGCGAGCGTTATACAAGACACGGTTGCAGTAATGACCGAGCTGGCTATTAACATGGAGCAAGCGGCAAGTGAAATTTCAGCGCTTGATCAGCAGTCGCAACAAATATCGAGTATTGTACAAAGTATTAGTAGTATTGCAGAGCAAACCAATTTGTTAGCATTAAATGCCGCAATTGAAGCGGCTAGAGCTGGCGAGCAAGGTCGAGGCTTTGCTGTGGTTGCAGACGAGGTTCGACTGCTTGCATCGCGTACATCAAAAGCAACAGAAGAAATAGTAGAAGTAGTACAGCGTAACCAATCACAAACCCAAAATACGGTGGCTGTAATAGAAAAAGGTAAAGAAAAAGCAGAGCAAGGTTTAGCACTATCTAAAGAGTCGGGTGATGTGATGCAGGAAATTCAGCAAGGCGCACAAGAAGTTGTAAATGCGATTGGGCAATTTACCAGTGAACTCAAAGCTAACGGCTAGATTAGTTACGTCCTTATTCTAAAGCGGGCACCTTTACCGGTACCCGCTCAACCTAACCCCCCTCAATATTACTCTCGAAACATCCCTGATAATTTTAAATTTAACAACTATTCTTTATTAACCCATTAAATAACAAGTAATAAGTTTCTTCATCTCTATAAATGATAATAAATTGTTGCATTTTTGTTCTTTGTTCCTAATACTGATGAACGCCAAGGCTGACAAGCCCTAGTATGAATACCTTAAATGATAATAAAATATTACGTACACAACATTAAGGAATTGTATGAACAACACTAAGCGCACACACACATTAATTAAACCAAGTCACCTAATTGGTGCTGGGCTTGCTATGCTAATGAGCTTTTCTGCTGCGAGTAAAGACTACAAAATTATATTAATTCACGGGTTACAAACTTCGCAAATAACCAATAAGTCGGGTAGTGATGTAATTAATGACGGTGAAACATATTGGCAATCGTACTGGAATAATCGTGCAGATGAGCGAATTGATTGGCCTGCTTATGAGCGAATTGAAGGTAAAATTGCTACCGATTGGGTGTGGCCAAAGTTAAAGCAAATTTCACGCTCTAATTTATGCAGTGATGGCTGTGTATTTGTAACACATTCAACAGGCGACTTAGTTGCACGCCATATTATTGATAACCAAGAAAACTGGTTAGAAAACGCAGGCTTACAGCCGCTTAATATTGTTGCGACGTTTGATTTAGCAGGCGCGGGCGGTGGAAGTGAGCTGGCTGATGTAGCAGTTAGTGCTTTAACTGGCGCATCATGGAACTTTGCGGTCGATGCAGCACTCAAATGGTGGCTAGGGAGCGATGTAACCGAAGCTGTTGGTGTATTACACGATTTAAAAGTGAATAATGCCCGTAAAATATCGCCATTTCCTGATGCACGTACACCTAGATTACGCTTTGTGGCAGATGGTAATGCGTATTTAGGTTTAACAGGTGGATTTTTAAAAGGTAATGATGATTCGGTTGTAGCATCGCACTCTTCATGTGGTGCAAGTTCGGCTGGCTCGTTTGGAAGTTGTAGCAGCAGTATTGATACAGATGGCCATTTAAAATCGCAAGGTGATGCTGTTAGTAGCTTTATGCCAAATCATTATCCAATGATGATGAGTGACAGTTATAGCCATAACGAAATACATAACGCGCAGCGTAAAGGTAATGTCACAATAGCCATGAATAACGTAAATGTTGAAGGTAATAACGTAGGGTTTAATACGTTTGATAAAACTACAGGTAGTTGGTTTTGGAAAAAACAATATCGTTATATTAGGGATTCAAATAATTTAAGTGCATCAGCACTTATTTATAATGTGATTCCATAACATAGAAGGCGTGTAGTTATACCAATCTGCATAAATCTTTGATCAATTTAACAAATTAAATTCCACTATAACGTCGTTAAAAATTTTTTATTTAGAACAACTAGATACAAAAATTTTTGCCTAGTTCTAGCGTAATTTTCTTAACGTTAAATAGACCCATATATAAGCAGATTGGTATTAAAAACTATACGCCTTATAAAAGATTGAAATATAAAAATGAAAAAATTTTATGTCGTTGCTTTAATTATTAGCACTATTTTATTCTCGCTATGGTTTACTGGTAAAAATGATGCTCATAAAGTTGCTGAGCCAATAAAACCACAGATTAAACACAGCGCGAACGCACCTGACTTATCGCCTGTAAAAGTGATCCCTATAGATGTGCCTAAAGCTAAAAAACCACAATCAAAAAAGCAAATTGCGTTTAATGAAGACCTAACAAAAGCAGCGCAGCAAGTGGTGATGCAATACGAAAGTGCACTTAAGTTTCCTCCTTATTCCCAACCTTTGAGTCCTTTAGATGAAGATCGATTAAAGCCAAATCAGTTTTATCCTGTGTCGAGCCCCATAGGTGAAAGCGGCGATGCTTTAACGGTAAGCCTTAAACAATATCGTTTTGTATATCCAGAAGAAATAACAATAAAGGTAAGCGCTCAAGGGCTTGGTAAAGTGGTCGTTGAACTTGCAAATACTGATACAAAGGAAGTATTAAATACCCATACGGGCAATGCGCGTGAAGGTGAGGCAATTATTACATTTAAAGAAGATGAAGATTACCCTCGTAGTTTGCAAGTGTATGTGCAGGGCGATGTTGACGGCAAAAAAGTACCCGTAGTTGCGCAAATTCAATATATGCCGCCAAGTGCTACTTTGACAGGTTTTGAAATTGCCTATGCTCAAAATGAAAACATGATTATGCCAGCTAATTTAACGGTGATAAAAAGTGGTTTGTATCGTGTTAGGGCGAATTTATATAGTGGTGATACACCACTTGCTCATTTGGTATCTAAGGAACGCTTAACACAAGGGAGCCAAACCGTAGACTTAAAAGCTCATTGGTCAGTATTACCTAAGGGCGTTACCGATATGCGCTTAAGTGACTTTGTAATAGAAAGAATGTCGCCAAGCCCAGGTGAGCGTAACAGCTTTGGGAATAGTGAAATAAGCCATTTTGATATAAACGATTTCTCGTACGACAGTTTACAGCAGTTGCCGTATCAGACTAATGCACAAGAAAAGTTAAGTTTAGAGTTTTTACAAGGCCTAGCTGAGAGTTAAAAAGACAACGTAAGGCTGAATTGGTAAATTTAAGGGGGTTGTACATAAATACAACCCCTTAAATTTGTTAGCCTAGATATGTTAGCTTAGATTTATAGTAACTACACTTGGCGCTTCTTGTTCATCAAGCTCATTAGTAACAGGCACTTTAGGAATGTCTGGCTTATCAAGAGCTATATCGCCACCATCAATGACTTCACCGGTTTGTAAGTTTTTAAAATCAAACAAATCAGCATCAGCTAAGTGTGAAGGCACGACGTTTTGCATTGCTGTAAAAATACTCTCAATACGGCCTGGGTGCTCAGCATCCCATTTAGCGAGCATTGCTTTTGTATGTTTACGCTGTAGGTTTTCTTGCGAACCACATAGGTTACACGGAATAATTGGATAACCTTGTGCAAATGCGTATTGGCTTATATCGCTTTCTTTGCAGTATGCAAGTGGGCGAATAACCATATGCTCGCCGTTATCACTCATTAATTTAGCCGGCATACTTTTTAGTTTTCCACCGTAAAACATATTTAAAAACAACGTTTCAATCATGTCGTCACGATGGTGGCCAAGGGCTATTTTAGTTGCGCCTAACTCATTTGCTGTGCGGTATAAAATACCACGACGCAGTCGTGAGCAAAGTGAACAGGTTGTTTTACCTTCAGGAATAATGTCAGTAACAATGCTGTAGGTATCTTCTTCTACAATTTTGTATTCTACATTTAATTTATCAAGATACTGGGGTAAAACGTGCTCAGGAAACCCTGGTTGTTTTTGATCTAGGTTTACAACAACGAGATCAAACTTTATAGGTGCTACACGTTTTAAATGTTGAAGCATTTCAAGCATTGTGTAGCTGTCTTTGCCACCTGATAAACACACCATTATACGGTCACCTTCTTCAATCATATTGAAGTCCATAACGGCTTGACCAGTTTGGCGACGTAAACGCTTTTGTAGCTTATTTAAGTTAAATTGAGCTTTAGCTTGATCTGAGTGTGACAATTACGCCCCCTAGTAAAACAATACAGCAAAGTTATTTGCTAAAAATAAAGGGGCGTATTATACCCAAACCACCTGAATATGCGAGTTTAGGATGTAATTAAACACGGTATTTTTAGCAAGTAATATCCAGTTTGTTACTTGCTAAATTTTTAATTAATCTAGTTTCTTTGCCATCGGGCTTACGTAACCATCGGGCTTAAGTGCTAGTACATCGCAGTCAAGGCTATCAATTACATGCTCTGCTGTATTACCTACTAAAGCGGCACTTAAGCCTGTACGACCAACGGTACCAATAACAACTAATTCGCTATTTAACCGCTTAGCTACATCAGGGATTACATCCTCTGGTAGGCCTTCTTCAATAAAACATTGCTCTTGGCTTAAATTAAACTCAGCAGCAAGTGCATTGGTTGATTCAATGTGGTGTTTTTTAACTGATTCGTTATAAAGTCCAGGGTTAAACTCAGGAATTTCAATTGCTATATTTATGGGCGTTGCAGGATAAGCATTAACTAAATTAAGTTTTGCGTTGGCAAGTTCACATAAAAATTGTGCGTCTTTAATTACCCGTTTATTAAGTGCTACATGTTCTTCGTTTTCACTAACCGCATTCACAGCAGCTAAAATATTACCGTTTTCTGGCCATGCCATTTCTTTAACAAACAACACCGGGGCAGGGCATTTTCGTACTAAATGCCAGTCGGTAGGGGTGAAAATAACGGATTTAAGTGCACCATGTTGATGTGTGCCTTTAATTACTAAATCGTACTTTTGATCAATTACAGTATCGATTATGGCTTCATAAGGACGGTTATGCCAAACCACTTGGGTGTCAATATTTATATCTTTGTAAGGTGAAACCAAATCTTTAAGCCATAGCTGGCGATCTTTTAGTACGGCATCACGCATTGCTTCGCGTTCATCGCCAGATAGCATCGTTGTCATTTCATAAGAGAAGTCGTAAACCGTCATAAAGGCGGTAATACTTGCGCCAGATTTTTTGGCTAAGTCTATTGAACGTGATAAACCGTGTTGATCGTCTTTGGTAGGGTCAATAACCGCAATAATGCGTTTAATAGTGTTCATATGCTACTCCATTTGCCTAACGGGTGTACAATTAGTGTAACGCAAATATAAAACAGTTAAAGGGGTAGCATATAAATTGTTGTTCTAAATCAAACTATTTAATTTAGCGAGGCTTAACGATTGCTGCCGTTTTAGCTAAGGCATCATTATCTAAAATTGTAATAAATTTACCTTCTACTTTTATTAAGTCGGCTTTTTGAAAACGGCTTAATAAACGGCTAATGGTCTCTACGGTAAGGCCTAAGTAGTTACCTATTTCACCGCGAGTCATGGTAAATCTAAATTCTTTGCGTGAAAAACCACGTTCACCAAAACGCTCTGATAAGTTATAAATAAAACTAGCTAAGCGTTCTTCTGCTGATTTTTTATTGAGTAATAACAGCATTTCTTGATCGTATGTAATTTCGCTGCTCATCAAGCGCATTATTTGTTGACGAAGTTTTGGTAATTTACCAGCAAGTTCGTCAAGGGTATCGAATGGTATTTCGCACACCATTGACGTTTCAAGTGCTTGTGAAAAACTCTGGTGCGCCATTTTGCTTATCGCGTCAAAGCCTACTAAGTCACCCGCTAAATGAAACCCGGTTATTTGCTCATCACCTTGCTCTGATAATGTGTACGATTTAAATGAGCCAGAGCGTACAGCATAAATCGCCTGTAAAGGTGCGCCTGATTCAAATAGATAATCGCCTTTATGGAGTGGTTTTTTTCGCTCAATAATTTCGTCTAGCTTATCCATTTCTTGGCCATTGAGAGAAAATGGCAAGCACAATTGACTAATACTGCAGTTATTACAGCTAATAGCACAATTACCTTTAGCGCGACTTTGAGAGAAATCCATAATTTAATCCGTTTAAATTTTTATACACACGACTGCAAAATAACCATAAAAGGTTAATACTGCAAATAGGTTATTGTATCAGCTTGTCAGTTGCAATTATCAATAAGTAGATACCATACCAGATTATAACACTGCCCAATACAATTCGGGTCCAAGGGTGGTTAATAATACTATTTAGTTTTTGTGCGGTAACGCCTAACGTGATCATTGCGGGGAAAGTACCCAAAGCAAAACAAAGCATCACTAAAGCACCGTCTAGGGCACTTGGGCTAGTCATCGCCCATGTAAGTGCTGAGTAAACAAGTCCACATGGAAGCCATCCCCACAAAGCACCGTAACCTAGAGCTTTAAAAGGGGAGTTAATAGGCATTAAGTATTTATTTAGCTTAACAATGTGTTGCCACACTAAGGTTTTACCAATTTTTTCTAACCATTGCAACGTAGGGCCTAAGCGCATTATATACACGCCGACTAGGAGCATAAAAATAGCTGCAATGAATGAAAGTGCTAAAGAAAAAGATGTGTTTTGCCTAGCAAATTGGCTGCTAATACCAGCAACAAGTGCACCTGCTGCCATGTAGCTCAGTGCACGCCCGGTATTATAGGCAAATGAATAGGTAAATGTTTTGCGTTTATCACTTGCCAGTTGTAATGAGCTTGCAATACCGCCGCACATGGCAATGCAATGACCGCTACCTATTAGCCCCATTAAAAATGCGCTGGTGTAAAGAGGGTCAATCATTACTTTTGTTATGTTGCTCTTTGTCATCTTCAAACAAAATACTATGACCTTGCTTATTTAAATCAGAAAATTGCTCACTCTTTACGGCCCAAAAGAAAACGCCTATAGCAATAATGACAAACAAAATGGCGATGGGGATCAAAATGTAAATTATGCTCATAACTTTAATAGCCTTAGTGAATTACTAATCACAATAATTGAGCTGGCAGACATGCCAATAACAGCCATCCACGGAGCAACTAAGCCCAGCGCTGCCAATGGTAATATGGACGCATTATACAATAAAGACAGCGCAAGGTTTTGCTTAATAATTCGTCTGGTTTGTTTTGCCACATTGAGTAAATGATCAATTGAAGCTAAATCGCTATTAAGGAGCACTACATCGGCGCTATTTTTTGATATGTCAGCACCGGTTTCCATTGCAATGGATAAATGCGCACTAGCAAATACAGGGCTGTCGTTTACGCCATCGCCGACCATTGCTACAACTTCGTTTTGTGACGCCCATTGTTCAACGGCTGTTTGTTTATCTTGTGGCGAACACCCAGATTGCACACTTTCAAGGTTGAGTTGCTTAGCTACTTTTTGCCCAGCATCTGATGCGTCACCGGTTAACATATGACACGTTAAATTTTGCGATTGAAGTGAGCCTATAAGCTTTTGAGCATCCTTTTTTACTTTATCAATAAAGTAAAAACGAGCAACAACCTGCTTATTTATATACAAGCTTACTTGTGCATTTGATTTTTTGCTATCAAACCAACCACTTTTACCAATAGCATAATGATTGTTTGCATCTTGTGCGCTAATTCCCAGACCTGGATGTACTTTAACGTTATCAAAATTGTGGTGAGCAGGAGTAATTTCATCAAATGCGCTGGCGATAGGGTGCTCAGAATAACGCTCTAACATAGCTGCCATATCTAGCACTTGCGCTTTTGTGTATTGCTTATCGAGTATATCTACTTCATCAAGGCTAAATTTACCTTGAGTAAGTGTGCCTGTTTTATCAAAGGCAAATAACGTAATTTGTGAGAGTGTTTCGAGCACATGCGCTTGTTTTATTAATACGCCTTTACGGGTCAAGGTTGCAACCGCGCATGTAAGTGCGGTTGGTATGGCTAAACTCAGGGCACATGGGCAGGTAGCAACTAAAACCGAAATGGTGATCCAAAATGCGTGTTCAGGGTCAATTTGGTACCAGCCAATAGCTGTAAGTGAAGCAAATATAAGCAGGCACGCTATAAACCATTGCGCAACTTTATCTGTAATTTCAACCAGTTTAGGGCGTTTAGTTAATGCGTTGTGTTGCAAGCGGATAATTTGATTTAAAAGGGTATTTTGGCCAATTTTATTAATTTTTATTTCAATAACGCCGTCGTGGTTAACGCAACCGGCGTAGACATTGTGGCCGATAAATTTTGTAACGGGTTGGTGTTCGCCCGTCATCATTGATTCATCAACCGTAGTTTTACCCTTTATAAGCTCGCCGTCGGCAGGGATTGTTTCACCCGCTTTAATGAGTACTACGTCATTAAGTTTTAGTTTTTTGGCTGCAATTATAAGTTCTTCACCACTGTCGTTAATGGTGCGGGCTGTTAATGGCAATAATTTTTGTAAGTTGGCAGTAAATTCGCTCGCTTTTAAACGCGCTCTAAATTCAAGGTACTTACCTAATAAAAGTAAAAAGGTAAACATGCACACAGATTCAAAATATACTTCGCCGACTTGCATAAATGTGGCGTAACAACTTGCGCCAAACGCACCAAAAATAGCCAGCGATACGGGTAAATCCATATTGAGCTGTTTTGCTTTTAAGCCATTCATGGCGTTGGTTAAAAAGGGCAGTGCGCTATATAAAATAACCGGAGAGGCAAGTACTAAGCTGATCCATCTAAAATACTGCTCAAAATTGCTGTCCATCCCTGAGAACATGCCAAAGTACATGGCAAACGCAAACATCATAACTTGCATGGTCATTAAGCCTGCAACACCTAAGCGGCGAATATAGGCTTTGGCAGTTTGTTGCTTTTGTTGAGCTTCAATATCTGATTGAAATGGGTAGGCTTTATAACCAATTTTGGCTAAGGAAGTAATAATTTCGCTCAATGGGGTGCTGGTTTTATCCCATTGGATCATCGCGCGGTTGGTGGATGTATTTACATCAACCCGTTTTACAGTCTTTAAGTTTAAGAGTTGTTTTTCGATAAGCCATGCACACGCTGCGCAGGTTATACCTTCAACACTCAACAATACCTCTGAGATATTGTCGTTAGTAGCTATAAATTCGTCTTGAATATCTTCGTTGTCATAACTTTTTATAAATGCGAGTTGCTCAGGTACCAGTTGCTCAACCTTACCTGCGCGAACAGTTCGGTATTTATAATAATCAGTCATACCTTGATCAACAATATTTTGCGCAACTGCTTGGCAGCCAATGCAACACATTGGCTGGGCTATATCGTCAATTATAACGTTTGCGCTAAATCCGTTTGGCACACTTTCAAGGCAATGAAAGCAAGAGTGAGACATAGTGATGATTACTTATAGTTAGGAGTAACTAAAACGGTTTCAGCCGTCGGTAGAACAATGTTTTCTTTGAGTTTCCAGCTGCCATCAATTGGCTCAATAAATACAGAGTATGCACCTGGTGTATACTTATCAAGTAATGCAGTAAATTCTTGATTGGCATTAGGTGTAAGTGTGGCCTCAAAGTCATGCGCTTTAATAGTACGGTGGTAAAACGAAAGTTTTAAAACATGCACGTTGCTACTGTCACCTTTTGTAAACTTAAAGCTTACACGCTCGTTGGTTACATTTAATTCGCCATGTAAGTAAAGTGCTTTTGCTTTTTCAAACTTAGTCAGTTCTAAGTTTATTGCTTTGCCTTTTTTGTAGTAGTCGTCAACAACCATATCTGGGCCGTTACCTATTGCCGTAATAAATAAGCTAATACAGCCAATAATGGCAACTAACGGAAAAAAGATTAAAAACCAAGGCCAAAAATTTTTATACCACGGAGTAGGTTGCATAGTGTCTCTAAAATTAGTTTAGGAAGCGTTATTTTATAGGAATTATACGTAAAAGACTAAAAAAAAGCCTCCGACTGGAGGCTTTTTTGATCTGGATTAATCTATTGAATTAAATAAATTAATTTATAAACATTTTATTAACCGCGTGCTTATTTATCTTGCGATAAACTGTAAACGTAGGCTGTTAATAAGTGAATCTTATCTTCACCTAAAATGTCTTTCCAAGCAGGCATTACACCAGCACGGCCGTGGTTAAGTGTTTCTTCAACAGCACGTTGAGAACCACCGTATAACCAAATGTTATCAGTCAGGTTAGGCGCGCCAAATGGTAGGTTATGTGCAACCGACCCTTTACCGTCAGCACCGTGACATGCTGCACACATTGCAAACTTAGCTTTACCTGCGGCAGCATCTTTTTGGTTAACAGTACGACCAGAAAGGCTCAGCACATGTGCAGTCATTTCTTTAACGCCTTGCTCACCAAGAGCATCGCCCCAAGCTGGCATTGCAGCTATACGACCATTAAGCAGTGTTTCTCTAATTTTGTCTGGTGTACCGCCATATAACCAATCTTTATCAGTTAGGTTAGGGAAGCCTGTACCACCACGTGCATCAGAGCCGTGACATTGCGCACAGTTTTGTGAGAATAAACGCTGACCAATTTCGATGGCTAGTTGACCATCTGTTTGTTCATGTTTGTCACCATTTTCAAGAGCAACTTGCTGCGCTGCGTCACCTTCAAACTTAGAATTAACTAAATCTAAAACCGGCACTTGTGCAAGTCGATTAAAAATAGGACCAAAGCGTTCTTCTGCAGCTTCATACTCTTTATCAAGTTTAACAAAACGACCTTCTGCTTTGGCCTCTGCAACTGCTTTTTTAGATTCAGCTAAAGACGTAATACCTTGGTTAGAGCTAGTCCATTTACCAAAACCTTCCCAGTTACCTAAACCTGGGAAAGCTGCAAGGTAATATACTGACCAAATAAAAGTTGCGAAAAACATGTAAGTCCACCATTTTGGTAGTGGATTATTTAGCTCTTCAATGCCGTCAAATTCATGTCCACAGCTTTCACCTTCTTTTACGCCAGCATAGTTTTTTAAGTTCCAAACTAATAGGCCAAAGATGATGCATAAGCATGCAAGGGTTAATACAATAACCCAAATACTCCAAAAGCTAGTCATTTTTCAGACTCCTTTTCCTCGTTAGAGAGTGTGTTGTTATGTTTTTTTTCATCTTCGAAAATGGCATTAGCAGCGCTATCAAAACGATTTTTGCTACGCTTGCTGTATGCCCATACAACAATCACAATAAACAATACTAAAATTACCAGAGTCAAAATGCCTCTGTATGTTCCGTAATCCATAATAATTTACTTCAAGTGGGTACCAAGTTGCTGTAAATACGCGATTAGAGCTTGGATTTCTGTTGCGCCTTCGCCGTTATTCATAGCGTTAACTTTTTCAACATCAGCTTTAAGTTCTTCGTCGCTGCCATAACCTAGGCCCGGGTGTTTAGGGTTTTCTGGGTTAATAGCAAAAGTATCACGGAAAATTTGTAGTTTTTTCAGAGTCAGGCTTGTATCTACCTTATCCTCTGCTAACCAAGGAAAACCTGGCATATTCGACTCAGGAACCACAGCACGTGGGTCAACTAAGTGAGCATAATGCCAATCGTCCGAGTAACGTTTACCAACGCGAGCAAGGTCAGGACCAGTACGTTTAGAACCCCATTGGAAAGGGTGATCCCATACTGATTCGCCTGCTACAGAGTAGTGACCGTAACGCTCAACTTCATCACGAAAAGGGCGGATCATTTGTGAGTGACAGTTATAACAACCTTCACGTACATATATGTCACGGCCTTCCATTTCTAAAGCATTAAGAGGGCGTAGGCCTTCTACTGGTTTAGTTGTGTCGTCTTGGAACATTAGCGGAGTAATTTCAACTAATGCACCAAAGCTGATAGCAAAAACAGTCAGAATAGCCATAAGGCCAACGTTCTTTTCTACTATTTCATGTTTGTTTTGTGAATTTTTATTGCTCATCATCTCACTCCGTTATGCTAATTGTGCTTGCGCGTCTAACTTCAGAGATTCTTTCTCAGCTGAAATTGTACGGAAAACGTTATAAGCCATAACTAACATGCCTGTTACGATGAATACACCGCCTACAAAACGCATAATGTAGAAAGGATGCGACGCTTCTAAAGACTGCACAAAGCTGTACATTAATGTACCGTCGGCATTTACCGCACGCCACATTAGACCTTGCATTACACCAGAGATCCACATTGCAACAATGTATAAAACAACACCTACAGTATGTAACCAGAAGTGGGTGTTAACTAATTTAACGCTATACATACGACCTTGCGCAAATAACGCAGGAATTAAGTGGTAAATAGCACCAATTGAAATCATAGCAACCCAACCTAGTGCACCTGAGTGTACGTGGCCGATCGTCCAATCTGTGTAGTGAGATAACGCATTTACAGATTTAATTGCCATCATAGGGCCTTCGAACGTAGACATACCGTAGAAAGACAATGAAACAACTAGGAAGCGTAGTACTGGATCAGTACGCAGTTTATGCCATGCGCCTGATAGGGTCATAATACCGTTAATCATACCACCCCAAGACGGTACGAATAGGATAATAGACATAACCATACCTAAACTTTGCGTCCAATCAGGAAGCGCAGTGTAGTGAAGGTGGTGAGGACCTGCCCAGATGTATAATGAAATTAATGCCCAAAAGTGAACTACCGATAAACGGTATGAGTAAACTGGGCGACCTGCTTGTTTTGGTACAAAGTAATACATCATACCCAAGAAACCAGCAGTTAATAGGAAACCTACAGCGTTATGACCGTACCACCACTGAACCATAGCATCTACCGCACCTGCGTAGATTGAGTATGATTTAGTTAACGACACAGGCACTGCCATGCTGTTTACAATGTGTAGTACTGCAACAGTAATAATAAAGCCAGCATAGAACCAGTTAGCAACATAAATGTGCGACACTTTACGCTTGATTAAAGTACCAAAGAATACAATAGCGTAAACAATCCAAACCACAGCGATTAAAATATCGATTGGCCATTCAAGTTCTGCGTATTCTTTTGAGCTAGTAATACCAAGTGGTAATGTAATTACTGCTAATACAATAACTAGCTGCCAGCCCCAAAATGAAAAGGCGGCGAGTTTGTCTGAGAAAAGACGCGTTTGGCAAGTACGTTGTACGACGTAATAAGACGTCGCAAACAGTGCACTAGTACCAAATGCGAAAATTACTGCGTTCGTGTGTAACGGACGTAGTCGAGAGTAAGTTAACCATGGTGTATCAAAGTTAAGTGCTGGCCAAGCTAATTGGGCAGCAATCAGAACCCCAATACTCATGCCAACGATGCCCCAAATCACTGTCATAATAGCGAATTGGCGTACAACCTTATAGTTATACTCAGTTTGTGATGCTACTGTTTGGCTCATTTTCTGGCTTCCGCTGCAATAAATGCGTTTAGAAATGAATTACCCACTATTAAAAGTGGGGCCTACTATTTTTCTCAAGCGTGTTACCTAAAACTTTCAATACATGAAAACTTCAGAAAAAAACTTGAGAAACCCTTATTTTTTGCGGGTGAAATGATAAATTTTTTGGCCTAAAAAAGATAGGTCAATTACATAAAATTATGACATCAATCAAACTTTGTGAGCTTGTTGTTTATTTTTTGATACAGTTTGTGCCTAATTTGGCCTAATAGTAACACTCGCACTTGTTATTTACAGTCACGATTATTAGTATTTGCTTTTCTTTAGTGCGAAATTGTTATGCTTATATATAGGTTAAGTTTATTCACTGTGGTGTTTTTTTTATTAACAGCGTGTGATTTTTCTAAAAATACAGATGAAAAATTTCTTAAAAATGCCCAGTGCGAAGCCAATTTGCCTTGTACTTTTTCAAATGATGTTAAAGTATGGTTAAGCGAGAAAACCCTTTCCCCCGAAACCCCATTTACTATCTTTAGTGACTTACCTGCAAACGTTACAATTGAAGATGCCAAGCTTAAAGGCATCACTATGTACATGGGTTACATTCCCCAAAAATTTAAAAAACATAATGATCTTTGGCAAAGTAATACTATGGTTGGTATTTGTTCAGAGCAAAATATGCTTTGGAATTTAGAACTAACCGTTAAAGATAATGCCACCTCTGTAATACAAACACTCAATTACTCTTTTTACGTTACGTATTAAAGTTGCGACTACAAACTCTTGTATACAGCTTACATTTTTGATGTGAGTTCGTTTTCTTATACATACGATTATTTGAGTGACAAGATCAATAAAATTGCCTTTTTAGGTTTTAATACTGACAAAACTTCAATAGTGAATAAGTGCTCTCAAAAAGTTCAACTTTAATTACGACTGAATAAAAAAATCTAATCAAAAAACCTTCCAAAGAGACTAAATAAGACTATTTAAGCATCAAGTATGCATAAATATGGTTATTAATTAACATTTAGTTTTGCGGTTTTAATAATGTGCTGTGATTAAGTTGTTAATTTGTCTATTTTTGGTACGTAGCTCAGTTAATTACATTTGATTACAAAGTGAATCACTTTGGTTTCAGGTGTGTTTCTAATGTTTCCTTGTCTTTTCAAGGTATTGTTTTCAAAGTGTATTTATTAATTAACACTGAAACATAATGTAACCTATGTACCTACTATGGTTATTCCATTTTATTTCTTGATATAAATTGAGCTGCCATTAAGTTTTCGTTCAGTTAAAAGCGCCTAAGTTGCCCACCTGACTCACTATTCTAATAAAAAGTGAGCATTACCAATAAAGGTAAATTTCCAACAAGTAGGGTTCTTTCATGAAAAAATCAACTCTTGGTTTAGCTGTAATCGCAGCATTTCCAATGTTCTCAAGTGTGCAAGTTCTTGCTGCTGAAGACTCAGCACAAGCAATCGAAAAAATTCAAGTAACGGGTTCTCGCATTAAGCGCGCAGATATGGAAACCGCTAGCCCAGTTACTATTATCGGTGCTGACGATATTGCTGCTTCAGGCGCAGTATCAGTAGATTCTGTACTACAAAAAATGACCGCTACAGGCGGCGCAATGACAAACCCAGGTATCAATAATGGTTCTGGTGGTAATGCATCAATTGATTTACGTGGTTTAGGTTCACAACGTACTTTAGTACTTGTAAACGGCCGCCGTATGATCAACTCAGGTACAGGCGCAGCTTCTACAGTTGATTTAAATACTATCCCAGTATCTATGATCAAGCATATTGAAGTACTTAAAGATGGCGCATCTGCTGTTTATGGTACTGATGCTGTTGCGGGTGTTGTAAATATTATCTTAAAAGATAACTTTGAAGGCCTAGACCTTAATGTTAAATCAGCAATCACTACTGAAGGTGACGCAGATGAAACGTCTTTTGATATTACAATGGGTGGTAACTTCGGTCGTGGTAACGTTGTAATCGGTTTGCAGTACACAGACCGTGGCGATGCTTCTCAGGCTGATCGTAGCTTTTCTGATTGTCCATTAACTGAAGATGGCGATGGCAGTGCTCCGTACTGTTCTGGTTCTTCTTATACTCCTAATGGCCATGTTTGGTCAGGTGATGAATCTTTACAAGGTCAAGCTGATAATGGTTGGCACGACTTTGGTACTAGTGATGCTTACAACTATTCGCAATCTAGCTACTTATACACGCCAATGCGTCGTTTAAACCTTACAGGTATTGGTAGTTTTGATTTAACTGATGACACGCGTTTATACTCTGAATTTACATACTCAAAACGTTGGTCAGAGCAGCAATTAGCACCTCAACCAGTATGGTTCGACTTTGACTACGCTGAGTGGATGGGTGATTCTTTAATCGACCAAAATATTAATTACGGTGATGAAGTTTCTTACGGCCGTCGTATGGTTGACACTGGTACACGTGATTCATCTCAAGTAGTTGATACAGTTCGTTCTGTTATCGGTGCTGCAGGTTATTTAGATAACGGTTTAGAGTGGGATACATCAGTAATTTTTGGTCGTAATGACTCAGTAGATCGCTTAAGCAACCTTCACAATATGGGTTCAATTCAAAGCGAAATTGAAGCTGGTAACTTTAACCCACTTTCACAAGCTTCATGGTCAAGCAGTAGCTTTAGTGATTATGTTTACACTGAGCAAAACTCAGGCGGCAGTCAATTATTTATGATTACAGCTGCGCTTTCTGGTGAGTTAATGGAAGTACCTGCGGGCTTTGTAGGCTTTGCTGCAGGTCTTGAACGCCGTGAAGAAAAAGCGTGGTACACACCAGATTCGATCACTTCACAAGGTCTTGCAAATGATCCACGCGTTGATGCAACAAGCGGTCGTTTTGATGTAAACGAAGCATACCTTGAGCTGGCTATTCCTTTAGTTGCAGATGCTTATCTTGCACAAAATGTAGAATTAAGCGCTGCGATCCGTGCTTTTGATTACAGCACATTTGGTTCTGATGAAACGTGGAAACTTGGTTTAACTTGGCGTGTAAACGACGAATTAATGCTTCGTGGTGTTCGTTCTACAGCTTTCCGTGCTCCTACAGTTGCTGAGTTATACTCAGGTGACTCTCCATCTTATGAGCAAGTTAGCTTCACCGGTGCACAAGATCAGGCTGAAGTAACCGTTGGTGGTAATGACCAATTAACACCTGAATTAGCTGATACAGTTACCGTTGGTGTAGTTTACGAACCAGAATGGTTTGAAGGTTTCTCAATGACGTTAGATTACTACGACATTGAAATCGAAAACGCTATTGCTACAGTAAACAACCAATACATTGTGGATTCATGTCTTGCAACAGATGGCTCTTTAGCGAATCAATCAACAGCACTTTGTAGTTCAGCAAATATCGATTTTAACCAAAGCACAGGTCGTATCGCGTTTAATAACCAACTACAAAACGTAGGTTATGAGCAAACAAAAGGTTATGACTTAAACTTAAATTACAAATTTGATTTAGCTGGCCTTGCTTGGAATACGTCATTAGATGTTACTTACCTTGACGAGTACACTGTTGATGTTATTGAATCAAGCATTGATTACGCTGGTTTAATTACTTCTGGTATAGGTGGTTATGCTGACGTAAAAGCAAACTTTGAGCTAGATGTTAAAGGTGATGCTTGGTCTGCTAACTACAAAGCACGTTACATTGCAGGAATGGATAGCTACAGCTGTTTAGGTAAAGAATCTACATGTTATGCACCAACAACACCATCGGTTGTTTACCATGATGTGAGCGGTTCTTACTTTATCAGTGACATGGTTTCGTTAACTGCAGGTGTAAATAACTTATTCGATAAGCAACCACCATACTACTCAGGTAACAACGATTCTAATACTGACCCGTACACATATGATGTACTTGGCCGTCGTGTATTTGCTGGTGTAAACGTTAAATTTTAACTAGCACATTAATCTTATTAAGGCTCAGTATTTACTGAGCCTTTTTTATTGAACAAAATAAAGGAGACAAGTACACTAAAACGATATTTTAGAAGGAGAACTGATTGTTAAAACAAGATGAAAACTTATCTTTTGTCATTGAACCAGAACTAACTCCTCGTTCTGAACAGCGCATAGATCTGTATTTTTCTATCCCTAATGAAATGGGGATTAATCCGCAAACACTTACCGAAGAATCTTACTTTAATAACCACTTTAAATCGCACTTAGCGTATAACGCTAACAATATACACTTGCCTTTAGTGCGAAGTCGTTTTGTTAGTAAAAACAAAGGTGAGCAACAAGATTACCGGCAAAATCTTAATTTATTTTGTTACCAAGTACGTTTAGCCCTTGATGCCGATATAAAAGACGCGTTAAAAATTGATGAGGCAGAAGATTTTTATAAACGTGCTAACGAGGTATATGAGCAAAGCGAAGGGCTTTTAAAAAAGCTGCGTCGCTACACACCAGATGACGAAAAACTACTGCCGTTTTTTACCAATGCTGATAACTATTTAAGTTGGCATGTTGAGCAATCTTTTTTAAAGCTTTTAGATGAAGGCCCACGTAGTAGCGATTATGCAAAAGAGCGTAACGATTTACTGCAGTTTTGTAAAAGCGAAAATACGTATCGAGCAGAGAAAAGCTACAACTCTGAAACAACCATGCAAGACGCAAATCGAATAACAAATAAAATGCGCTTGTTACAACGCTTAATTGAGCACGGCGTAATATTACAGCGTCAAACGCGGTTTCTTAACAGCTACCTTAAGCGATTAGTTAAAGGCACTGTTACAGCCGTTATCATGGCATTTGTGATGGTTGTAATACTCAATGCTCGCTCAACGTTTACGGAAGTCACCGCGACGCTTATTTTAATTTTAGGTGTTATTTACGGGCTACGTGAAATATTTAAAGAGGATATTACACGTATGATTTGGCGAGCCATTGTACAAGGGCGACCTAAGTGGCGATTTAGTTTTAAAAATAGTATTACCAAAGACAAAGTAGCGAGTCAGTTAATTTGGCTTGAATACATGCGCTTTAAAAAAATACCTAAAGAAGTGAAATCTATTTTTTCAAAACGTCGTCAACAAAATAAACAAGCTGCGCAGTGGTTACACTTTGCAAGTGAGACACGTGTTAGTGCGAAAGAATTTTTGCCCGGCTACGATACACTACAGCACACGCTACAATTTAATCTTGCACCATTTGCACGTTATTTAAAACGTGGTGAAGGGAAGCTATATCATTTAGACAGTAATAAAATTTCTAAGCAGGCTGTAGAAAGGCGTTATCAATTAAACATGGTACTTGTGCTAACTGAGGAAGATAAAACACTTTATCAACGCTATAAAATAACGTTAAATCGCAGTAAAATCGTTAATATTGAGCTTATTTACTCCAAAAAATGAGTTTAATTAATTTTAAAAGGGGCTGATACAATCAGCCCCTAATATTTGGTCACTTTATTTATTAGCTAAGCCATGTTTGCTATATAAAGTTACTTTGTCTGATACTAGCGTGATCTCGATATTTTTTGCTTCATCGCCCCATACACAGTTTGTATGTAGTGTTTTTTCAACACAGTTATCAGCACTGCCTAAAATAGTTTCAACTTCAGTCTTATCCATGCCTACTTTAATTTTTTCATAATTTTCAAGACTTACCTTAGAACAAGCCGCAAGGCTTAATGTAGCTGCGATGATAAGGAGTTTTTTCATTGTTATATCCTACTTAATATTAATGTTTGAATTTTCTGATCTGGACAATCATGCCCATTCGTGGATGGTCAAAGTAATGTACTTCACCACTAATTACACGTCTAAACTGAGAAAAACGGGCTGACTCTATATCGCCGTTTTCTAGCTTTTGGCTAATATCAAAATTAGCTGTTATGTATAAATAATGTCGTAAATGTATTTTAAATAAACCGTCTAGTTCCCATTCTGCTTTTGATTGATCTGGGTCGTTAAATAGCGCCGGTTGTGAATTCAATAAACTTACAAAATCAGGGTTTGAATAGCTAGGTGTTACATTGGGTTCATTTTTAAGATGCTTACCCGCCATTAAATGCATGCTTGGGGCGCGTGACTTGCTTGCACCTTCAAAGCGCCAGCCAGTATGTAGAATAGGTGTTAAGCCTTTGCGGTCCAGTTGCCTATATTGCGCTTTAAATTGCAGCTGTTGCGGCGCTAATAAATAGGTTTGCTGCATATCATCTTTAGCGGGTGCTAAAGGCGTTACAGGTAGCTCATCGTAGCTTTGTAGGTAGTCAATACTGTTGTCACATACACCTGATTGCGGGTTTGAATTAACTAATGAATCAGTAAAAGTGCGTTTTTGAAAACGCTCATCGCCATCTATGCAGGCCTGCATTGCTTGTTCAGTGTAAAGAGGGGTCAGTAAGTCTAGCGTATTTTTATCTTCAATAGCTTTGTGCTTAAGGCTAAAGTCTTCTTGTAAATACGGGGCAGGGCGCTGTTTAAATACAAGCACCTCAACCTCAAACCAGCGTTCTGCAAATGCAGTGCTGCTAAATAAGCAGCATAAAACAATAAGCGATTTTTTTAGCAACATTAATGGCTAACCTTTTTTTCGAAATCTGCAATCATTGCAGTGACCATTTTTAAGCGTTCGCGGGCATTTGCCTCACTAATTGCAAAGCGCAGTTTATTTGCGCCATCCATTTTGTACACCTTAGGTGCACTTTGTATCAAGCCAATGATGAAGCTAGGGTTAACCTTGGTATCTTGGCTAAACTCAAAGTAACCACCTTTTGGGTTTGCCTCAATTTTAGTTATACCTAAACTACTAGCTTTCATTTTTAATAATTGTAGGCTAAATAGGTTTTTAGCAGCATCAGGTAGTAAACCAAAGCGGTCTATTAGTTCTACCTGAAGTTCATCCATATCATCAAGGTTAGCACAACTTGCAATGCGCTTATACATACCCAAGCGTGCATTAACATCGTGTATGTAGTCATCAGGTAATAATGCAGCCAGCTTTAAATCTACTTCGGTTTGTTTTTGAAGTAGGTTTTCAAGCGTTGGCTCTTTACCTTCGCGCAGCGCATTTACGGCTTGTTCGAGCATTTCCATATACAAACTAAAGCCGATGGTTTGCATTTGGCCTGATTGATCATCGCCAAGTAGCTCACCCGCACCACGAATTTCTAAGTCATGTGTAGCGAGGGCAAAACCTGCACCTAAGTCCTCTAATGATTCAATTGCTTGTAAGCGTTTACTCGCATCTTTAGAAAGGGCTTTAGGGTCACCTGTTAGTAGGTAGGCATACGCTTGATGGTGGCTTCGCCCAACTCGTCCACGTAATTGGTGCAACTGGGCAAGGCCGAGTTTATCTGCTCTGTCCATGATAATGGTATTAGCCGTAGGCACATCAATACCGGTTTCGATAATCGTGGTACATACCAGCACGTTGTATTTTTGATGGTAAAAGTCAGTCATTATTTGCTCAAGCTCTTGCTCGCGCATTTGGCCATGGGCTGTAGTCACACTGGCTTCAGGTACCCATTCACTAATTTCTTGTGCAACACGCTCGATAGTTTCTACGTTGTTATGTAAAAAGTAAACTTGGCCACCGCGTTTAATTTCTCGCAGTACCGCTTCGCGTATTAGTTCTACATCGCGTTGGCGTACAAAGGTTTTTACCGCTAAACGTTTAGCCGGTGGCGTTGCGATTATCGATAAATCGCGCATGCCGCTCATGGCCATGTTGAGTGTACGAGGTATTGGCGTTGCAGTCAGTGTGAGTATGTCTACATCGGCGCGCAGTGCTTTAATTTTCTCTTTTTGGCGAACACCAAAGCGATGCTCTTCATCAACAATTAACAAGCCTAAATCGTTAAATTTAATGTCTTGTTGAATAAGTTTATGCGTGCCAATAACTATATCGAGCTTACCATTGGCCATTTTTTCAAGTGTGTCTTTTTGCTCTTTAGTGGAGTTAAAGCGCGAAAGCACACCTACTTCAATAGGAAAATCAGCAAAACGGTCTTTAAAGTTTTCAAAGTGCTGCTGAGCCAGCAAGGTGGTAGGCACTAAAATGGCTACCTGTTTATCATCGTTAACTGCTACAAAAGCAGCGCGCATGGCCACTTCTGTTTTACCAAAGCCTACGTCACCACACACTAAACGATCCATCGCTTGTTTTGATTGCATATCACCTAATACGGCTTCTATGGCGTTGCGCTGATCGTCAGTTTCTTCAAACGGAAAGCTATCGCTAAATTGTCGATATGCGGGGGCATCTAGAGTAAATTTATTACCAGGTTTTGCTTGGCGCTGAGCATAAATGTCGAGTAATTCTGCGGCTACATCGCGAACTTTTTCAGCAGCACGTTTTTTTGCTTTTTCCCATGCATCTGAGCCAAGCTTATGCAGTGGGGCGCTGGCTTCTTCACCGCCAGAGTAACGACTCAGCATATGCAATGCAGATACTGGCACGTACAATTTAGCTTCACTTGCGTAAGTAATCGTAACAAACTCAGTAACTACACCTGCAGCATCAATTGTTTGCAACCCCTGATAACGGCCAACACCGTGATCAAGATGCACAACAGGTTGACCTTCTTTAAGCTCGGCTAAATTACGAATTAGCGCATCTTGGCTGGCTTCGTACTTGTGCTTGCGGCGTCTGCGCTGAGATACTTTTATGCCAAGCAGTTCTTGCTCGGTAATAATAGAAAGGCTTGGTTTAGTGCCAAGTACTACACTTTGCTCGAGCGGACTTACTATTAAGCCTACG
The DNA here is from genome assembly GCF_014164325.1 of Pseudoalteromonas sp. SG43-4. NCBI lineage: Bacteria > Pseudomonadati > Pseudomonadota > Gammaproteobacteria > Alteromonadales > Pseudoalteromonadaceae > Pseudoalteromonas > Pseudoalteromonas sp. SG43-4. Next base: position 50,850 of record NZ_JACJFB010000021.1, read on the forward strand.
TCACTTGCACTTTTTATAAATTGTTCGAGTGTTTCAAATTCTTTAAATTTTAAACCGCTTGGTTTTAAAATGCTCAGCAATGATTCGCGACGACCGTCCGATTCAACACTGAGTAATATGCGGCCTTTTTTCTTTTTTTGCTCTGCTACATAATTTATAAACGCGCCATAAGGTTCATGCTGTTTATGATCAATACGAATGGCCGGCAGCTCACTAACGCTTAAGTTTTTATTACCCGCTTTAGTGCCAAGCTTTGCAAGGGATAATCTAATACGTGCAAAATTGCCTAAATTAGAAAACAGCTCTTCAATAGGCTGATAAAGCGCATTAGGTTCAAGTAATGGACGAAGTGGGTCAACTCTGCGGTTTTCATAGCGTACATTTACATCGTGCCAAAAGTTATCTGCCGCGTGCTCTAAATCACCTAGCTGCATAACGGTTGTTGTATCTGGCAGGTAGTCAAAAATAGTCGCGAGCTTTTCAAAAAATAATGGCATGTAGTATTCAATACCTGCAGGCCAGTTACCTTTGCTTACTTGCATGTATACTGAATCTTGCTGCGAGCTTGCGCCAAATTTTTCACGGTAGCTTATTCTAAAACGTTCAATATCAGCGTCGTTAGTAGGAAATTCATGCGCTGGAAGTAGCTCAATTTTATCTACTTTTTCATCAGAGCGCTGTGTTTCTACATCAAATAAGCGAATGGTATCGAGTTCGTCATCAAAAAAGTCGAGTCTAAATGGGTGTGGGCTACCCATTGGGTATAAGTCAACGATAGAGCCGCGTATAGCGTATTCGCCGTGCTCCATTACTTGTTGAACATTTAAATAACCAGCTTGCTCTAAGTTGTCACGAAAGTTATGTGTGTCTAGTTTGTCGCCTACTTTAAAGTTTATTGTTGAACCGTAAATAAATGAGGCCGGGGCTGTGCGCAACATTAAAGTAGATACAGGCACAATTAACACACTTTGTTGTTCTTTTTTTAAGGTGTTTAAAGTGGCCAAACGGGCTGAAATAATATCTTGATGGGGAGAAAAATGATCGTATGGCAGAGTTTCCCAATCAGGAAATACCATGACTGGGTTATCGGGTAATAAATATTCTAATTCTGTTTCAAGGCGCAGTGCACTTGGTGTATCAGGCGTAACAATTAAGACTAAGTTATCTTGTTGTTTAACGCCTTCAGCAATAGCAATACTTAAACCACTTCCGCTTAGCTGGCCCCATTGAATTTTATCTTTATGAGATTTTACCCAAGGCAAGGCTGCCCATTGCTCAAACGCCATTTATTACTCCATTTATAGTTGGCTCTTAGCAAGTAAGAGCCATCTTGAGTTAAGGTTACTTAGTCTCGGTATATTTTTGTTAGGTCTTTATAGTGATCAATTCGTCTATCACGTAAGAAAGGCCAAATACGTCTTACGTTTTCTGAGCGTTTTTGATCAATTTCTACTACTAAAATTTGCTCATCAGTATTATTAGCCTCTGCTAATAGTTCACCTTGTGGGCCTGCAATAAACGAATTGCCCCAAAACGAAATACCATCGCTTTGCGCACTAGGGTCACTTTCATGGCCAACGCGGTTACAGCTAATTACCGGCACGCCATTGGCAACAGCATGGGCACGCTGGCTAATAACCCACGCATCTTTTTGACGGGTTTGCTCAGCAATGTCGTCGTTAGGATCCCAACCGATAGCGGTTGGGTAAATTAATACCTCAGCGCCAGCCATTGCCATCAAACGTGCAGCTTCAGGAAACCATTGATCCCAACATACTAGCACGCCTAATTTACCCACCGAGGTTTGAATAGGCTCAAAACCGATATCACCTGGGGTAAAGTAAAATTTTTCGTAAAAACCTGGATCATCAGGAATATGCATTTTGCGGTATTTACCTGCAATACTGCCGTCTTGCTCTAATACAACTGCAGTATTGTGATAAAGGCCCGTAGCGCGTTTTTCAAATAAAGACGCGACAATAACAATGCTTAGCTCTTTAGCAAGCTCACCTAAGGCATTACTGCTAGGGCCTGGAATGGTTTCGGCTAAATCAAATACGTCAACATTTTCGGTTTGGCAAAAATAGAGGCTTCGGTGTAGCTCTTGGAGTACAACCAGTTTTGCACCTTTTTGAGCGGCTTCACGAATGGCACTTATTGATTTTGCCATATTGTCCTTTGCGTTATCGGTATTGCTTTGTTGCACTAACGCAACGGTTAATTTTGCAGGGCTTGTCATTGTGCTGCTCCAGCTAAAAATCCACGAGGTAATTGCATTGTAATACAGTGCAGGCTGCCAAATTGTTCAATAATTGGTTGGCAATTTACGCCAATAATAGTGTGTTGTGGGTATGCTTTTTGAACTTGTGCAAGAGCACGTTTATCATTGGCATCATTATACGTTGGCACAAGCACAGCATTATTAATAATTAAGTAGTTAGCGTAGGTAGCCGGTAAGCGTGTTTGCTCATCGTCATAAGCGGCTTTTGGCCACGGTAACTCAATTAAGTTATATGGGGTGTTATCGGCAGTTTTAAAGGTTTTTAGTTGTTTTTCCATCGCATCAAGTGCGCTAAAGTGCTCATCAGTTTTATCGTCACACTGCACATATACAAGGGTATTATTTGGAGCAAAACGCACTAAAGTATCAATGTGGCTGTCGGTGTCATCGCCCGCTAAATAGCCATGTTCAACCCATAAAAAACTCGTCGCGCCTAAGTGCTCTTTTAAAAGTGCTTCAATATCATTTGGGTTTAAATCAGGGTTACGGTTTTTATTAAGCAAACATTCGCTGGTTGTTAGCAACACACCGTGCTCGTTTATTTCAATACCGCCACCTTCAAGTACCATATCGAGCGCTTGATATTGGTTGTTTGTACTACTTAGCTCTTTTACCAAAGTGCGATTAATTTGATTGTCTAATGCGCTTTCAAACTTATTGCCCCAACCATTAAAAGTAAAATCATATACTTTTAATTGTTCTGTTGAATCAATAGCGGCGCAAGTAAGCGGACCATGATCGCGCGCCCATGTATCGTTAGTAGGGGTTACTACAAAATGAACACGATTAAGAGAGACGTTAGCACTATTTAGTAATGCTGTAATATGCACTTTTAAGGCACTGTTATGCGCCACAATAACAAGCTGTTGCTGCGTTGTTATGTGTTTAGCAAGTTCAATATATACAGGTTCTACACGCGCTAAGTTGTCGGCCCAATCGGTGTCTTTGTGAGGCCATGTAAGCATAACAGCGTCTTGCTCGGCCCATTCTGGTAAAAGTCTAAAGTTCATGAATTTTATATACTAATTAAGATGGCGCTAGTTTAGCATTTTACATAAAGATGTCAGCTAATTATCACTGTTTAGGTCGCCTCGGTTTTGATCAAGTTCTTGACGTTTTTTAAGTTGGCGGGTTTGAGCATGTAAACTCGCTCTAACAATAAGTTCTTGGTCAGTAGTTCTAATTGCGGTAAAGAGCATAGTGTATTGGTAGTGTTCGCTATCTTGTTTTTCTACTGCTACAACTTCGGTGTAACAATAAACCGCAGAGGCCTCGTGGTGCAAAAACAGTTTGGTTCTAAATGCTTGGCCAATTGAGTGTACTTCAGGTGATGTAAAACGAATACCGCCACCGCCGTAGCTATCACATTGTATTGCGTTATCTTGGGCTTGTTCTGAGGCCAAAATATGGCTCATTATTAAATCTATTTTACGTGACTGCGCTTGTAAAAAAGTAGCTAGCTCTTGTGCTATATCGCCCAAGTTACGCAGTGGGCGTAACGAGCTTTGCTCAAGTTCACTTACTTCATTTGCTAATCTAAATAGTGGGGGAATGTCGTCTTCAAGCTCAAGCTGCGATTTAGGAACTTGCTCGTTCGATACAGCGAATAAATTCACTCTTATACTTTCATTAATTTGAAAGTACTGCTCAAACTCACCTAATCTTTCACTATTCATTATGTTCTCCACCACGTATTTATTTAATAGTAGCGTTGTGAGTACTAAATTGCTAGCAGATAAAATAGCGCATAGCGGTCTAAATGCTTTGTTTACATTCGATTTTTAACATACTAATTATGAAAATAAATACACTAAGACATATTTAGGGTTAGTTATAAAAAAGCGGCCAATGTCATCCTAACATTGGCCGCTTGGGTATTGATTCATCAGCGTGTACTTATTTAAGTAGAGCGGCTAATTCATGTAAATCTTTCACAACGTGATCTGGTTTTTTAGCTAATGGGTAAAGTGCTTTACCTGGGCGTGCTATAAAAGTGGTTTGTAAGCCAGCTTCTTTTGCACCAGCAACATCCCAACCATGGGCTGCAACCATCATTGCTTCATTTGGTGCTACGTTTAGCTTTTTAAGTACCCACTCATACGCACGTAAGTCTGGTTTGTAAATTTTAATATCTTCAATGCTGTAACGCGCATCAAAGTAAGACATTAAACCAGCGCTTTCAAACTGTGCCTTTACACCTTTGTTAGAAGAATTTGTAAGGCTTACTAACTTATAGCCCTGTGCTTTGAGTTTTGCTAGTCCTTCTTTAACATCGCTGTGTGGAGGAAGCGTTAAAAGAGGCGTAACAATAGCTGTTTTAGCTTGTTCACTTGTAATATCAATGTTGTTGTTTTGAGCAACCATAAGAAGTGACGCCACACCGATTTGCCCAAAGTCGTGATAACTACCGCTTACTGTATCTACTAATGAATGATGCAGCATAGTTGAAAACCACAGTGGTAATAAATCTTCACGTCCGCCTAGCGCTTTACCAATAGAGGTACGCATTGACGTTAAATCAAGTAGGGTTTCGTTTACATCAAAAATAAGCACTTTAGGTTTTGCTTGTTCTTTTGGTTCATCAGCGACTGCATAACCAGATACAAGGCTTGTGCCCAGAAGTAGTGAAAGAGTAAGTGTTTTTAACGATTTTAAAATAGACATTAATTATTCTCCGATTCAAGTGCTGTCATAACATCAATAGGTTCTGCGCGTAGGGTATAATCTTCGCTTAAAAATGCGTATGTAATAACACCTTCTTGGTTTATCACATAGGTGGCCGGTAGCGGTAATTTAAAGCTTTTATCGCCGTAGTAGTGTTCAAAATCAATACCAAATTGTGTATATAACGCTTGAATACGCTCATCAAGTGTAAACAATAAACCAAATTGCTCAGCTACTTTATTGCTCACATCGCAAAGCACGTCAAATTCAAGGTCGTTTTTTTGTGCAGTTGAGAGAGTTTCATCAGGTAGTTGTGGTGATATTGCGACTAACTGAGCACTTTGAGTTTTAAATTGTGGTAAGTAGTCGTTAAGTGCTTTTAGTTCTAAATTACAATATGGGCACCAGCCACCACGGTAAAAGCTAATAATTACCGGGCCTTTTTTTAATAAATCTGCAAGCTCAATGTTTTCGCCGTTATGGTTGGCTAAGCTAAAGTTTTCTACTTTTTGACCAATTTGCAATGCATTGTCTTTTATATGCTGTGCAATTAGCTCTTCGTTTGTAGTGTTCATTAGTGCCAAAACGTCAGCTGGCAATTTGGCATCTTTTTGTACGTTATAGGCATCTATTTGCGCTTTTAAACTCATGATTGAACCTCAATAATTAGACTATTTGCAATTATAGTGTTTTACATATTTAAATAAACATTGCAATACTGAAAGCTTCATTCGAAAATATTAAACATTGAAAAGTGCACAATGGCATCTTTATGTATAATTTAAGCGACCTAGAAACATTTATAGCTGTAGTTGAAAACAAGGGCGTACTTGCTGCTGCCCGCGAGCAGCGTTTATCGCCTGCAACGGTGAGCCATCGCTTAAGTAAACTAGAGCGTGAGCTTGCTACAGTACTTGTTTTTAGAGATAGCAGGCGAGTACGGTTATCTCCCGCAGGTGAAATATTTTATACGCGTGTGGGGGCTATAATAGAAGCCCTTCACGATGCTGAACATAGTATTGGCGCGCGCAGCTCATCGGTGAGTGGTTTACTACGCGTGACCATGCCGCCTTGGGTTTTTTCAAAATACGTAATGCCTAAACTCAATGAGTTTGAGCAAGCTTACCCTGAACTAAAGCTTGATTTTTTAATAACGGATCATTTTGTAAATGTAGTTGATGACGCGCAAGATGTTGCAATTAGGGTGGGAAAATTAAATGACTCAGGATTACTTTCTCGTAAAATCGTAAACAATAGTCGCATACTGTGTGCAGCCCCTAGCTATATAGAAAAGTACGGCATGCCTGAAAATTTAACGCAATTGAGTGAGCATTATTGGGTTTGCCTGCCGTGGCAACGCCAGTTAAAGCTTTTTGACGAACACAAAAAAATACATACCTTTAATGCTAAAACTCGTTTTACTATTTCAAACTCTGATAATATGACACAAGCTGCCATTGCAGGTCATGGTATTGCTATTAAATCAAAAATAGCGATTAATGAAGATCTTAAAAACGGTATTTTGGTTGAAGTTATGCCTGGGGTAATGGCACAAGATGATGCACCGGTTTGGTTTTTACGTCCGCAAAATAGTTTAACAACCCGCAAAACCGATGTATTTTATGATTTTATGAAATCACTATTTTTGAGCTGCGAATAAGCGTTTAAATGAGCGTTTTACTCCAATTAAAAACAAATAACCAGTAAGCTCTGCAAGCAAGGCAACAATTATGGCTGCAACAATGGCGGCTATAATAGAGTCTTTTTTCAAAATGATTTGACCTTCAAAGCGTTGCCATACTTGTTGCTTTATATCGCTCATGCCACTGATCATAGTAAATATATACGGAGATTTCTCAAACCTATTTACGGCTATCTGTAAATCTTGCTGTCGCTCGTAAAGAGTACTGATATTACTTGCCCCTTTGTTCACAATTTCATCATCAATATTTTGATAGTGTTTTATTAGCTTAGTTAAATCATTATTGAAATACTTAGCTGCATCGCTTTTAAAAGGCGCAACGGCATTATTAGCTTCAATTAACTGGGCTGATAATGCTTGGCCAAAGTCACTTACAAATGCAGGTATTTGCACTCCAAGTAGTAAACCGAATGCAAAGAAACTAAGTCGTATATAATCTAAAAGTTTACTCATTTATCTTCCTATGCATTTAAATAACCCAGAATTAACATTTGAGCTTGTTTTTATGTCAAAAACTCGTAATCTATTGGGGCGTGTTAACCTTTGTGGATTGAAATTTGTTCAATCTAGGTACGATTTAATCGCGGCGCGAGGTTTGTAACCTAGCGGGCTAAGTCAAAACCGAGCAACAAAGAGTTAATCGTCCCTAGAAAGAACCCAACGGGCAGCGCATGTTTGGCATTTATGCTGCGTTATCACCTATTTACGGGGAGTAACCACACTACATAGGCTCTGCCTTGCCTAAATACCAAACGTACTGCTGCAAATTCAACCACGAAAGGCCAACACGCCCTAATAATAAAAATAACAACAGGTGGATGTTAAGGATGACGAAAAAAGTAAAGTTCACGTCAACATTTGTTGATATTTCTAAACAGCTCAAACGTTTTGTATCGCGCATTGTTCAACCCGACGATGTAGAAGATATTGTGCAAGAAACTTTTGTAAAAAGCTATGAAGCTGATTTAAAACAAGACATCCAGTTTACCCGCAGTTATATGCTAAAAACAGCAAAACATCTAGCACTCAACCATATAGCTAAGTGGGACAATAAATTTAATGATTCGTTAGAAAACGATAACGAATTGCCCTTATTACTCAAATCAATGAAGCTCGAAGACGAATACACATCTAAAGAGCGTTTTTTACTTTTTTGTAGAGCTACTGAGCAACTAAGCTCATCGATTCGTAAATGCTTTATATTAAAAAAAGTTTACGGTATGAGCCAAAAAGAGATAGCAGACCAAATGCAGTTAAGCCAAAGCACTGTTGAAAAACACATTGCCAAAGGATTGTTACAAACCATGTTATACATGCGTGAACATGAGCAAAGCCCTCAAACGAACCCTAAAGCTCAGGCACATCCTATATCAGTTAAGAGGGTCGCAGAATGAGTAATGTTCATCAATTTAATTCAAAAGATTTAATCTTAGAAAAGTCATGTGATTGGATAAGCGCGATTGATCGTGGTTTAACTGATGATGAAAAAGAGCAATTTAAATTATGGATGATGCAAAGCACTGCACATCAAGATTCTATATATGAGCTTGCTCAGCTTTGGGATGAGCTTTCAGTATTAAACGAATTAAGTCATTTATTTCCTCAGCGCAACAATACTAAAACATCAAAAAACAAGTGGATGTTTTCTTACTCAATTGCAGCGAGTTTGTTTGCAGCGTTAATGGTATGCAGCTACTTATTAATTAACTTAGAAAATGGCTACAACCAAGAGCTTGCTAAAGTTAATTACACTAAAATTTACAAAACAAAAGTAGGCGAGCAAGCAACGTATGTATTGCCAGATGGCACCATAGTGCAGCTTAATACTAATAGCTTACTAGAAGTTGCTTATAGCAAAGGTCGCAGACAGTTATTACTTAGTCGTGGGGAAGGTCGCTTTAATGTAGCAAAAGATGCCACGCGTCCATTTAGTGTCATGGCTGGTGATAAAAGTTTTACCGCGTTAGGCACGGTATTTAATGTACAACGCAATACTTCATCAGATTTAGAACTGGTGGTTACTGAAGGCAAAGTGATGATCACTGACCCAAGTGTAGCGGTTGATGCAAATGACTTTAAAGATTATCAACTTGCAGATAACAGCACGAAAAAAATTCGTCAAATTAATGCCAATATTGTTACCTCAGGCGAAAAAGCAGTTATTGAGCAAAGTGTTACAAAACCAATTACGCAGCTTTCAATGAACGACGTACAACGCGATTTGGCATGGCAAAACGGGATGCTTATTTTTAATGGAGAAGAGCTAAGCGATGCTTTAGATGAAGTAAGCCGCTATACAGCCACACGTTTTGAGCTTTCATCAGCTGAGCTTGCCAGTATTAAAGTGGCTGGAGTATTCAAAGCCGGTGACGTTGAAGGTTTACTAGAAAGTTTACAAACTAATTTTTCGATTGATCATGAGCGTTTAGGTGAGCATGTAGTAACGCTAAAACACCATACAGAATCATAAGTAGACGTTATGCAAATCAAACTAATGTTAGATAAAGTTGCATCAATAAAGATTGAACGTAAAAAAAACATTAAAAAAAAGAAACAAACCCATAGAGGATTTTTGTTTGTCAGCTGTTTATATAAGTTGCGCAGTAACCAAACGCATTTATTGAGTGGATTTAGTGTGCTTGCACCGGCTATTTTTAGTTTAAGTGTACAAGCAGCAACACAAACCACTGGGCAAATGGTGCAATTTGATATAAAAGCGCAGCGAGCAGACAAAGCCTTAATTGAATATGCTAAACAAACAGAGCAAACCGTGGTGTTTTCTTATGAGTTGGCAAAGCAGTATGACGCAAATTCAGTTTATGGATTTTACACTCAGCTAGATGCTCTAGAGGCATTATTAGGTGGGACTGAGCTCGATGCGGTTGTTGATCAAAATGGTTTACTGAGTATAAAACTCAAACAAATCAACAGGAATGATAACAACATGATGAAGCTTTCAGCGGTCAGTGCAGCAGTATTACCAGCTTTACTTGCAGTAAATTCGCAAGGTGTAAACGCAGCAGAAGAAGTCGCTCAAGAAAAAATTGAAAAAATTGCTATTGTCGGTAGCCGTGTAGCAGGACGTTCAGTTGAAGATTTACCCGTTCCAGTAGATATCCTAAGTGCAGAAGCACTTGAAAATACGGGCCAAACAGAAGTTGGTCGTATGCTACAGTCTATCGCCCCTTCATTTAACTTTTCAAGCTCTGCAATTAGTGACGGTACTGATGCTTTAAGACCTGCGACACTTCGCGGTTTGGGCCCCGATCAAACATTGGTGTTAATTAACGGCAAACGTCGTCACCAAGCAAGTATTATTCATATTAATGGCTCTGTTGGGCGTGGTACCGCAGGTACTGACATGAATGCAATTCCAGCCTCTGCAATTAAACGCATTGAAGTATTACGTGATGGCGCTGCTGCTCAGTATGGTTCTGATGCAATTGCAGGTGTTATTAATATTGTACTTAAAGATGGTAGCGAAGGCGGTAAAGCAGCTATTAACTACGGTCAATATTCTGAAGGCGATGGCGAAACCATTAACCTTGATTTTAATAAAGGCTTTGCGCTAGGTGATGACGGTTATTTAAATACAACTATTAATTACCGTGACCGTGCACCGACTAACCGTGCAGGTTTACATGGCTCTTGTCAGTTTTATGGTTGTACAGAACTAAGTGACGGCACTTTACTTGCTGGCGATCCGCGTGAGCTGACAGCCGATCGTGATACCTTTAGAATTGGTGATGCTGATTCTCAGCAGTTTGGTTTAACAATTAATACCGGTTACGAGTTAGGTGATGGCGAGCTTTACGGCTTTATTACTTACTCAACACGTGAAAATGAGTCGGCTGCATTTTTCCGTCATAATGCAAATGCAGGTGGTAACCCAGTACTACAAGATAACGATGCGACGATTCCGCTAGGTTTCTTACCAAAAATCAACACAACTATCGATGATATCTCGTACAACTTTGGTTATAAAACTGAATTTGATAACGATGCAAGCCTTGATTTATCTTACACCTATGGCGAGAACAGCATTGATTACACTACAAGTGACACTATCAATGCCTCATACGCTAACTTTTTACGTTATGACCAAGGTTTAAGTGCAGCTGATATTCGTACAACTATTCCACGTGAAGCGTACGCTTACGGCATGGAATTATCACTGCAAACAATCAATATTGATTTTACACAAAATTTTGATGATTATTCGTTAGCGATGGGTGCTGAAATACGTACTGACGAATACCGTATTTTAGAAGGTAATGAATATGCGTACCGCGATTACGATACATTAAATGGTGTAAGTATTTACAGCGGTTTAAGTGGCGGTGTTGGCTCTGAAGATGCATCAGGTGGTTCACAAGGTTTTGGTGGTTCCTCACCTGCGTCTTCAGTGGATGAGTCACGTGATGTAATTTCATTTTACGTAGATGCAGAATCTTATGTAATTGAAGATGTGATTTTATCTGGTGCACTTCGCTACGATAACTACAAAGGTTTTGGCGATACAGTAAACTTTAAACTTGCAGGTAACTGGTCTATTACCGACGATATTTCATTACGTGGTGCATTAAGCTCAGGATTTAGAGCGCCTTCAATGCAGCAGCTTTACTTTAATAACGTAAGCACACAATTTGTTGTTGATACTAATGGTAATTTAGTTGCAGAAGAAGTTGGTACATTTAGAAATGATTCAACACTTGCGCAAAGTTTAGGTATTCCAAAACTTAAAGAAGAAAAATCACAAAACCGTAGTTTAGGTATTGTGTATAACGTTACCGATAATATTAATGTAACCGTTGATTACTACTCGATTGATATTGACGACCGTATTGTAATTAGTGATCGCTTAGGTAAAGGGTTATCTACAAGCCTTGATGCAGCACTAAATAGTGCAGGTGCTGGCGTAGGGCAGTTTTTCTTAAATGGTGCTGATACAGAAACTCGTGGTGTTGATTTTGTAGCAACGTGGAACACTGAAGGTTTAGGCGGCACGCTTGATTTTACACTTGCAGCTAACTTTACCAAAACAGATGTTGTATCGTTGTTCTCTCCTGCTGGCTCAAGCCTTGAGACGGTAAAAGTAGAAGATATATTCTCAGCTGAAGACATCTCTATTATAGAAGAGTGGCAACCAGAGGACCGTATTAACTTAAGTGCACTTTATCAACGTGATGATTGGACTGTTAACCTGTCACTTAATCGTTTTGGTGAATACACAGTAGAAGATGGTGGTCGTCAAACGTATGGCGCAGAAATTTTAACTGACGTTAAAGTTAACTACTTCGTTACTGAAGATTTATCAGTAAATATTGGTGCAAATAACTTGTTCGATGTTTACCCAGATAAAAATGAAATAGGCAACTCTCGCTCAGGTACTATTGTGGATGCTAGTGGCAACACAGTAATAAGTAGCTCAGGTGTGTTTGACTACTCACGTCGTTCGGCTCCGTTTGGATTTAACGGTGCTTACTACTACGTAGGTGCAGAATACCGTTTTTAATTAATAACCTTCCTTTTTTTATTTAACTCAAAGGGCCGTAAGGCCCTTTTTTTGGTTTTAGCTTGGGCTGATTTCATTTAGAAATCAAACTTATTGGATAATCATCGTATTGCTTAATATTATTCATTACATTCATTAAAGTATTATGTGTACTGTTTTCGTCTGCGGTTATAAGTACCGAACTTATTTCATATTCAGCCGCGAACATAGCTAAGTTAGTCGCAACTTGCTCTAAATCAATTAACCTCCCAGAAAAATATACTCCGTTACTTTCATCAATTCTAAATAAAGCATTTTTAACAGGATTATCTATTTGAGGGCTGTCGAGTGGTCGGTTTAATTCAATAGCCACAGATTTTACAAAAGATATAGTCACAATAAAGAAAATTAGCACAGCAAAAATAAAGCGTGGTTAAATAAATATTCTAATAATATTAAATATTTGTACTAATTATGTATTTAAAATGTGGCGAAATAAGGTGGTATTTATACCGATCTGCTCAAAAATGGGTCTATTTAGCATCGTTATAATGTAATTCAATTTGTTAAATTGCTTAAAAAACTATGTAGGTTGGTATTAGAGGTAATAAAAAACCCAGCTCGAGGCTGGGTTCTAGTTATGCGCTATGTCAGCTTAATGTTTTTGCATACGGCTCATTTCTGCATGGCAGCTTTGCATTGTTAATAATGTTTTAGCCAGTGCAGCTTCGCAGTCAGCTGGTTGCGGTTTATCCATTGCTGCTTTAATTTCTTCAAGGGTTTTATCTTCTACCTCTTCAAGCTCTTTTACATACGTGCTGTCGTTGTGTGAGGTGAAAGTAGTCAATAGGGCTGTGTACGCACGTCGTGCTTCAACTGCGAAAGATGAGCCATCTTCGCGTTCGCCTTTTTCATTAATTGCATATGGCTGCAAGCGCTCAACACTCACTTTTCGGGCATCTATCATACGCTGAAAAAGTGCACCAATAGCAGGGTCTTCAACTTTTTCCTGTGCTTTTTGATAAAAATCGATGCCGCTGTTCATAACTTGAATGATGTCAGTAATATGATTTACTTCTGATCCTTGATGGGTGTTCATAATGACCTCTTTTATTAAATGAATGTATAGTTCAATTTAATAAAAGCAATGTACGTTCCACGTTTTTATTTTTATGTAGTTATTTGATTTTATTGATTTAATTTTATTACAGGAAGAGGCTAAGTTAATGAGGAAAGTATTAACCTAGCAATTTTTACATTATATTGTGTAATAAAGTTATTTTAGCTCTTCAGCTACTTCAGCTACTTTTTGGCGTAACCAGATATGGCTCGCATCGCGATGCAGCAGTGGGCTCCAAATCATATCAAGCTCAAAAGGAGGAATTGGAAACGGTGGCTCTAAAATTTTAAGCCCCGGATCATCTAAATATATATTTGCGGCTTTTGAAGGAAGGGTCGCAATCAAGTTTTTCTCTTTAGCTAAATGAATCGCTACATGATAGTTACGCGTAAAAGTGGCAATGTTACGATGTTTACCAAAGTGGGCAAGTGCTTCGTCAACCCAGCCGAGTTTTTGCACATCTTTAGGGTCCATGCCCACACCTACACCAAAACCTGTTTTACTCACCCATATATGGCGTGCTTTTAAATAGCTGTCAAGGCTAAAGTTTTCAATTATAGGGTTATCGGCTTTTACTAAGCAGCAAAAACTATCTTTCCAAATACGTTTATGATGAAAAGACTGCGGTAAGTTTTCAAAACGGTTGATTGCCATATCTACTTTACCGTTTTCTACATCATGAAAGGTGACATCACTTGGTGTGAGTATATCTAAAGTAGTATCGGGGGCTTCTTCGTGCAATTTACTTAAAAGCTTTGGTGCTAATGTACTTGCAGCGTAATCACTGGCCATTATTCTAAACACACGCTTACTTTGGCTTGCCTCAAATTCTCGATTAGGTGCTAGAGTTTCTTCAAGGGTCATTAAAATGCCACGAATAACGGGTTGTAACTCCAAAGCACGCTCGGTAGGTACCATACCATCGCTGGTACGAACTAAAATAGGGTCGTTAAATAAGTTACGAAGACGTTTAAGGCCATTACTCATTGCAGGTTGCGTTATACTCAATTGATTAGCAGCGCGTGTTACGTTGCATTCTCGCAGCAATGTATCGAGGTAAACGAGTAAATTTAAATCTATTTTGCTTATATTCATTGTGTGTGTCCTTTAGCGCTTACCAGTGGTGAATAAAGCGCTGTGCTGTCGGGTATGGGTAAATATGACTTACCTGACCATTTTTTATATTTTGTTGTGCCTGCTTCCAAAAGCTAACATCTATAAGCTCAGGATGAGTGCTGAGTAAAAACTTTTTATACATAGGGTTTGGCATTACAAATGTACAAAGTTGCTCAGGAAATACGTCCTGTGGTGCAACAGAGTAACTTTGTTCATCCATTAAATAGTCGTCATAGCTCTTTGCTTTTGGTAATGCTCTAAAGTTCATATCGGTTAGATATTGGACTTCATCGTAATCGTAAAAAATAATACGTTTGTGCTTACTTACACCAAAGTTTTTTAAGAGCATATCACCAGGGAATATATTAACAGCAATCATTTCTTTTAGGGCTTGCCCATATTCTTCAATTGCGTCGGCGACACTTTCTTCATCAGCATTTTCTAAAAACAAGTTAAGAGGTGTCATGCGCCGTTCAATATACAAATGCTTGATGATCAACCAATCGCCCTCAATTATCATTGATGAGCCAATTGTTTTATGTAATTGCGCAAGTAAATTACTATCAAAACGCGCTAAAGGAAATACGACGTTAGAATACTCGATGGTATCGGCCATTCTGCCAACGCGATCATGATTTTTTACCAGTTGATAACGCTTTAATACGGTATCACGGCCAAAGGGTTTACTCTCACCAAATTTGTCTTTTATTACTTTAAAAACATAGCCAAATGAGGGGAGGGTAAATACCATCATCACCATACCGGGAGTCCCCGGTGCAATTGTAAACTCATCACTAGAGTGAGATAAATGATTTAAAAACTCTCGGTAAAACTCAGTTTTACCCTGCTTATGAAAACCCACTGCGTTATAGAGCTCAGCAAGTGTTTTGTTTGGCATAAGTTGATTTAAAAACCGAACAAGTGCTGAAGGTGCGTGAGTCTCTACCATAAAGTAGGCGCGGGCAAAGCCAAAAATAACACGCATTTGAGATGACTTAGTTAAAAGTGCATCTAAATATAATCCGTTATCTTCATCGTGTAATACAGCGATTATAAAGGGCTGAACCCCACTTTTTGAAACAACACGACCAACAATATAGGCTGCTTTATTACGATAAAAAGGTGTGTGTAAAATATCAAAGCGCATTTGCCAAGGTTGGTGATGTGTATCGGGGGCTTGTTTATAAAAAGCTTTAACAAGGAGGCGGATATCACGCTCTAAATTTACAAATGGGGCTTTAAAATCAAAATGACTAATAATGCGTTTTATTGTTGGTTTGAGGCCATCAACTACAGGAAAGTATGTTCTATATTCTGCTTCTACAGGCACTGAAGGAGCATCTTTTAAGGTTGCTTCTACAAATATAAAGTCATTATGAAAATAGCGCCTATGGTACAGCCGGCAAAATACAGAGTTATAAAAAGTTTCTGCGAGCTCTGCTTGGGGATGAAAACATAAAAAATGCTGATATACCTTTTTAACTTCAAGCCATAGGCTTTCATCGAGTTGTTCGGTTGGGGTTTCTTTTTTTAGCGCTTGCGTGGTTTCGTTAACACGATCATCATAATAGCTGATACGCAAACGGCTGATATCATTAATTGCTTGCCAATCTTTTTTTGCAAAGGCAAGAGGGGCTTTGGCTGTTGTTTTTTGAAATAACTGATAGTGCCTTTTAAAACCCGTTAAAATTAATTCAGCAATATGGCGAGGTTGCATTTGCACTCCTTAAAAGTCCCTAGAGTTTATACTCTATTGTGTTAAGGGTATGTTATTTTAAGTTTAAAACCAAGATAAATGTTACTTACTAACTAAGAGTAACTTATTGGAATTGAGCTATCTTTTTTTCGAGAATTTTAATTTGTTTAGTCACAGCCGATACGTTTTTCTTATATGTTTTATTAATTATTTTTAGTTTTTTAGTAATGTCTTTAGTAATACGCTTTTTATCATCAATGGCTAAGATATGATTTAACCGCTCTTGTTGTTTGTATTCAGCACGCTCTTTATTACGATCAAGTATTGTTAGTTTATGGTTATTACTGCGAAGCTCTGCCTGTAAGCCAGATAGAAGCCTTTCACGCTCAAGTTCGTTTAGTTGTTTAGTGTAGTCAACCTTAGGACCAGAATACTGATTACCCGTTGTGTTAACTTTATAAGTCGTTGCTTCGTCGTCACAGGGGAGTTGAGAAAAGACAGTGCCTTTTTCTGTTACACATTTGTAGTAAGTGGTATCGCTAAAGCTAAAAAAACTGATAAGTAAAAAGCTAGAATGGAGAATATAACGAGAAGTTTTAAACATACATGTCATCCTTGTTTTTTATATCTAACAACAATATAAAACTATAACCTAGCTTGGTGGTATATCAAGCTAGGTTAGGATAACTGTTATTGGGTAAAGGTTTTGAGCTTTTTAATACTCTGTACTAAAAATGGTATATCTAAACCTTGTTCAATAGAAAAACCTTCAGCGGCGGAAATGTTTTTAAAGTTACCATCTGAATCTATTAAGGTAATCCTATCTTTTTTATAGGCTATAACAACACCCTGAGAGTAGTTCACGCCCATATCGTCTTTTTTCTTGTATAGATTAACGCCTAGCATTGTTTGCTTGGCAATAGCTTTGCAATTTAAATATTGCCCAACGCTTGTTGCAATTAAATCGCTAGGTTGAATTAGCCCATCTACCTTAGAAATACGTTTGTCAGAGCTGTATAAAGTTGAGGTGGTTACTACTTCTTGCTTGTTATTGGCAAGACTAAAAGCAAAAACCTGTGTTTCATCATCTCGAACAGTAGGGGTATCACTCGCTTTAATTACTCGAATAGCACTAGAGCTATGTGCTTGATCATTAATAAAGCTTAGTTCTTCAATGCCAGTTACTTCAATGCTACGGCGCTGACTTTGCCAAACTGGGAGTGTCTGCTCGGTTAAAATTGCTGCTTTATAAAAAGCGGGTAAACCATACACTAAGCTAAATAACGTATCGTCATGATTTGTTGGCTGTAAAAACTGCTCTGTTTTGTGCATGTTTTTATTCTCGGCAACAAACTTTTCGAGTTGTTGTTGAGTTTCAAATACAAATATATCTACATTGGCTTGTGTGTAGTCCTCGCATTTTTCAAGCTGGCTTGGCATTTGATAACTAATATTTTGGTTATTAATTTTTACGTTGTGTGCTTGCTCGTAGCTTTCTATATCTAGCAGATCATTTTTAGCTAACAAGCTTTTAGCAGTAGTAGGGTATGAAAGTGGCAAAACATTATCTTGTTTTGTTACGTCAAAGTTTAAATTGGCGTCAGCCCAAATATGAATACTGTGGCTAAGCGAAAAACACACGATTAAAAAAGAAATTGCGTAACGTGCAAATTTATATTGCTTTAAACGCTCAAGGTGGTGCCATGTGTAATTACTAACAAGTAGCTGAAAGCCTAAAATAACAACAACAATACCACTGGCTAAAATGGTTGTTAAAGCAGGAGAGCTTGTTAAACGATGCCACAACAATGAAATGATTTCAGGTAAGGCAGATATACTTAGGTGATAACCTAAATTAACATACACATAAGCATCAAGAGTAAGCAATGATGCGCCTACAGTGGCTATAACAGCGGCCATGCCACGAATGTGTCGTGGGTAGGGGAATATTAAACTAAGCGGAAATACCGTCAGCACAAACGCTAAAAAGGCTATAAAACTAGTGTGGCTTAGCCAAGTAACTAGCATATAGGTAATGCCTAAAAAGCTTGTAGGTGGCGAGTCTGCAAATAAATAGCTTAAGCTAATAAGCAGGGCTAAGCCGATATTGGCAAAGGTAAACCAATGCCCCCAACTTAGCAGCTGACTCGCTTTTGATGAAAATTGATTGTGCTGCGATAAATTCATAAATTTTATTTAACCGACTGCGCGAGCGCTTTTGCAAAGTTCTCGGTTACAGCTTGTCTTTTCCCTGTTGGTACATGCTCTTTTAAGATATGCGTGATAGAATTTCCTAAACACATAAGACTTAAATCAACCGGCGCATTGTGTTTAGTTAGCACATCAATAAGCTGATCGACGATTTGTTCTACTTCTTCATTAGAGTATTTTGATAAGATTGGCATTAGTTGGTTCAATAAAATAGTTATATTCTCGTATTTTAACACTAGAGGCGTGAAAAACAAAGATGACAACAGACGTTAAAAAATTAGTCGTTCACTATGTAGACAAAAAAGACGACGATACGCAAATTCACCTTCGAAATGATGAGATGGTAATTAACGATAAAGTAGCCGTTTTTATCGAACAATTACATCATGCATACAATGGTAAACCTGGTAAAGGTTATTGTGCTTTCAGTGGTGACAAAAACAGTGTTGTAGCATCTGCAATGCAAAGTTACCGTAATGATGAGTTAGGCTTTTGGCATATGACCGAGCAAGCCTCAACGGTTTTAAAAGAAGAGCTTGATAAATATGCATTTAGTGAAACAGGCTATTTAGTATTTTGTCATTACCAGTACGTTGCAACTGATTACATGCTAATTGCGATGATTAACATCAAAGAGCATTATTCTATGACCTCAGAGCTTGATTTAGCCGCTTCTCGTCATTTAGACATATCACGCATGCAACTTGCTGCTCGTATCGATTTAACAGCGTGGGATACACAAGCTGACGACAACCGTTATATTTCATTTATAAAAGGGCGAGCTGGACGTAAAGTTGCTGACTTTTTCTTAGACTTTTTAGGTTGTGAAGAGGGTATTGATTCAAAACAGCAAAGCCAAGTAATGCTTAGCGCAGTAGAGGATTATTTATCTGAGCAACAATTTGATAAATTAGAAAAAGACGATTTACGTAAACAAGTTTTTGACTACTGTAATGACTGTGTGACAACTGGTGAAGATGCCAGCGTAAGCGAGCTATCTGCAACGCTTACAAAAGGCGATGACAGCCCGTTTGATAGTTTTTGTAAAGAACAAAGCTATGACTTAGAAGAAACTTTCCCTGTTGATAAGAAAACCGTAACCAGCATGGTTAAGTTCTCAGGTCTTGGTGGTGGTGTGAGTGTAAGCTTTGAACGTAAACACTTAGGTGAGCGCGTAACTTACAACGAGGCAACTGACACGCTTGTAATTAAAGGTATTCCACCAAACTTAAAAGATCAGTTACAACGTTTTATGGAAAGTGAAAGCGAGTAAATTTCACAAGTAAAAAGCTGATTTAAGAGCGCGGTATTTATATCGCGCTTTTTTGTATCGGTATATAAATTCGTTGCATCGGAAAAAAAACCTTAAAGATTTATTTCACATAGAGAAGTGAAAGAGGAGTAAATGAGAAAACACAAGTCATGCTTTATTGACAGGCTTAGCCTTATTACTACCTCTAAAAGCGCAGCATCTCTTAACCTCTTTGTGAAAAAACTACTTTTTACGGGCTTTGTGCCCGTCACGCCAACAAGTTGTGCGTCTACAGGTTAATTTTATTCACGGTGTTAAATTTCGGCTGTAGTAGTGAAGCTTGCTTACGCGAGAAGCAACGCTTCTGTTTATTTAATTTCTTTGCTAATAAAACCACTTAAAGATTTATTTCACATAGAGAAGTGAAAGAGGAGTAAATGAGAAAACACAAGCGATGGTTTACTAGCGGGGCTTTTTAAAGTTAGCAAGGCTTAGACTTATTACTACCTCTAAAAGCGCAGCATCTCTTAACCTCTTTGTGAATAAATCGCTTATTGTGGGCGTGAAGAAACTTTAATAATTATTCAAATCATATAAACAAAAAAGCCCCGCTATTTATTAAATAGCGGGGCTTTTTAATGAATGTTAGTTATTAATCAACACTCATTGTTTTAGTCATTGCAGAGCTTGCACGACCAGCAGGTTTGATTGAACCTGCACGTAAACCACTGTCTGGAACTAGTTCACGTTTATCGTGAGCCATTGCTACAGACGTATGTTTCACTTCGCTATCAGCTACAGGAGTAGGTTGTGCCATTGGCGCACTTGCTGACCCTTGAGTAACCGCTGTTTTAACATGCGGTGCTGATTTTTCAGTTTTCACTTTTGCTTCAACTTTAGCAGGCTCTTCAGTTACTACTGATGTTTCAGCTTTAGCAGACTTTTCAGTTGCTACTGGCGTTTCAACTTTAGCTGGCTCTTCAGTTGCTACTGGCGTTTCAACTTTAGCAGGCTCTTCAGTGGCTACTGGCGTTTCAACTTCAGCAGGCTCTTCAGTTGCTACTGGCGTTTCAGCTTTAGC